>NZ_JAIUIQ010000039.1:0-65023 GCF_020165735.1 Mesorhizobium sp. B283B1A | reverse complement strand
GGCAAGCCTGCGATGGTGCTGATGGCCGACAAGGGTCGGTATGCCGGCGCCGCCTTCGTTACCTTCAAGGCAGACAAACGGCAGCGCCTTTGGGACCGCGTCCAAGGCAAGATAGGCGGACCGGCGCCGGTAAGGCTCAAGAGCGACAAGGCCGAATGGCTGAAACCTGGTCTAGTCGGCCGGGTGCGGTTCCTGAAGGGCGAGGAAAAGCTGCGCCATGCCAAGCTGCTGGATTTCAGGGATAAGCAATAGACCAGACCGCTCCACCTCACTTGAGGATGAGATAGGGCGGGACAAGCATTGAAAATGCCGCGACGCCGTGAGGAAAAGGTCTGTGATCATGAGCCCCCCGCTCGGAAGTTCATGAACTACTTCCACAGCCGATTTAGCTAAAATGCAAGGAGCGCTCCGCTTTGGCCATTCTTTTGCGCGGATTGGTCCAAATTCACACCCTTGGACTTTATCGCGCAACCTCAAGGTAGTGGCAGGCGAGGCTGAAGCAGGAATAATCCTCCCGTTGCGGCGAACCCTTCAACGGAGATCGCCTTGCCTCAGAAGACCCTCGCCGACACCCTGGCCGCCCGCGAAACAGTCTATGTCACCTGTGGGCACCCTATGTGCTGCAGGTCGACCCGCCTCGACATCCAAGTGCCGATTGACCGGCTCGGACCGGATCACGGGTCAATGCATCAGGATCTTGCCGGATTGTTCATCTGCTCGGCATGCGAAGCTGCTGGCCGTGATCGCCGGCCGGTGTTCTTCACATGTGTTCCTGACTACGAAAGCCACACGCGAAGCTCAACAGCGACTGGGAGCCGACGTTCAAACGATAAGATGGCCACCGGCAGGGCGGGCTGGCAAGATCTGGCAAGATCGTACGCGTCCAGCGAATGTGACATTGGGGCAACCTGATCGCGCGAACGAACATGCGAACGGAACAGTCGCTTGACGCTCGAAGCAGACTGCGAGAGCGTTGTGCTGTCCGGGGGTAAAGCGGCGCACGGCTCGTCGAGAGCTGTTAAAGGCGGGGGCCTTTCTCGACGAGCCTGCCTTCGGACATAGGCGCTCGCTAACGGAGATCGGCGACAAGGTGCGGGTCGAGGAGGCACCCCAAATGGACAAGCGGCAAAACAGGATCGTTGAGGCGTATTGTCTCATCGCCGTTCCTGCATCAATGCTTCTCACCATTGTGCTAGCTCAAATGATCCTTGGCTGAGAGCGCTAGGCGTCGTGGCGAAAGGCTGGACGTACCATAAGCCCGTGAAGCCCTATGCCGAAGAGAGCATCGGCCGACGTGAAGTGATAGAAAATGGTCATGTCTTCCGCAACCTAGCTCCGGTGCCTTCGCCATTCGAGATGTCAACATTGTGCGCAGCGTACGCCGCGACGATCTTTGCCTTCGTGGTCTCGCTCGCATTTCCGGTCTGTTCGTAGCGATGAACCGTCGTGAATGCGATACCAGCTTTCTCGGCAAGGTCGCGAACTGACCACCTCAGGATAGCGCGGGCGGCTCTGTTTGCTTCAGCGCCCGCTCGGGCCTAGGGCAGGGGGCGGCTTCTTGCGAAGTGTCTTATATTAGCAATACACGATATATTAACGGCTTCTGGTGCAGCCTTCCACACGGAGGACGGCTATACGACGTACCAACGCGCGCCTCTAGCGCCGGGGACGCTCGACCAATGCGGAGCAAGCGCATGAGTGTCGGAACAGCTCTCGAACAATTGCTGCGGTTGATTCATCGCCGAGCCATGAAATTAGCGGCGCTGCCAGAGGATGAAAGGGATTTACACTACGATCTCATCCGGCTGTCATGTTGCAAAGCCGCCGAGCACATTGGGCAAAGTCCCGACGAGGCAGCCATCACGGCAAACGATATGGTTGGGTTTGTTCGCGCACTGGTCGGAATCGTTGAGGTGGGCTGTCGATCAGATCAAGGGCGAAGCGACGATCGGCCGCCGCCGATACGACATTTTGGTGGTGGGGAGAATGGCACTACGCGCATCTAGAGATGGCCCGCTGCCTCACGGTGGCGGGCTCAGAGTGGAGCGGCGGCTGTCCACATGTCGACGTAGGCCGGAATCTTAAGCACTGCGACTTCGGCCGGCACCACTGTTATCGACGCTGGGGATCTCGCTGCCAGATCCTTGAATGACTGACTCACATTCCAGACCTTGGCGTCATCGACGATAATAAGTCGATCATGCAGCAGTCGGGCGCCCGTGGTTCGCGCCTCGATCGGGTTGGGCTGACCATCGTCTAACAGCCGGCGCCAGTGTGGCCTTCACAGAGGCGCCGTCGCATAAAAGATCGATCTTCACGCCTTCGGCGCCCATTGGAGCGAAGTCGGTCAGAATCGTCTCATCCAGATAAGGGTCGACGATGAGCAGCCTGGATCGAGCTTCCTTGAGAACCTTGCCGATGGCGGACATGGCGTCCATGGCATTCCCTACCGGCAGAAACGCCCCAGAGGTCGCGGCCGGCGCCGCGAGTTCAGCGCGCGCCAGCGCCCTTTGAAGAATGCCCCAGACGCTTGGACCGTAAATTGCCGGACGGGTTGGATACCACTCAGCCACCTCTGTAATACACGAACCATGTCAACCAGATCCCCAACAGCTTCGACTAGCGCGACAGCCTTGCTAATCCAGACCTGCTTTTCCGGACTGTAAGCCTCCATGCGGGCCGGCATCGCCGACAGATGATGTCCTATGCGCACATAAAGTTCGTGTGCGTCGATCGATCGGGAAAGCATGAGATGTAGCCCAGATGGGGTTTTGGCTGAAGGAACCGAAGGGCAGTCTATAAGCTAAGTGCTTGGAAATGTTGGCTCCCCGGGCCGGATTCGAACCAGCGACCAACCGGTTAACAGCCGGTTGCTCTACCACTGAGCTACCGGGGAACAGAGGCTCTTCAGCAAGTGGCGCAGCCTATAGCAAACCCTTTTCCGCTTTGCAAAGAAGCATTTCGTATTTTTCCGAGACTTTTTCGCTCAGGCGTTTCTCGCAATCGGGGGCGGCCGCCCTCATATTAGCCGTCTTGGCGATCGGCGTGGAACCGAAATGGTGGTCGCGGCTTTCGTAAACAGTATTGTCGAGGCACAGACGGGACAGCCATTCGCGATGACGGCAGCAGACGAAAACCGGATACCGGCACGAAAGATCTCGGTGTTCGGGCGCGAGTTCACCATGCCGCAGTCGCGCGGGCTCAGAATCGCGATCGGCGTGCTTCTGACGATTGGCGGCATTCTCGGCTTCCTGCCGATTCTCGGCTTCTGGATGGTGCCGCTCGGATTGCTGGTGCTCTCCTATGAATTTGCCATGGTGCGCCGCCACCGTCGCCGCTTCGTCATCTGGTGGGAGCGGCGGCGACGGCCGGATTGAGCGGCCGGGCGCCAGCCTCGATCGCCCCTCCGCTATGCCCTTGTTCGGGTTTCGGATTTTCGTGGATCCGGTTTGCGTTCCGCGCTTCGTTCCAGGTCCTCGCGGATTTCCTTGAGAACAGCGGCGGCCGAGGCGAGGCGCGCGCGATCACGCGGCGAAAGCCGGCTGGTGCCTTCTATCGAAATGCACTCGATGGCGTAACGCAGCAACTCCTCGCATGCTGATCGCGACAAGCCGTCCCAGGCGCTCGTTCCATTGTTCCGGATTGCCGGCCGCATGGCGCAGTCCTCCTCGCTCCTCAACGGCGGCAGGGGCGTGGAGTTTCTCGCAATCTGCTGGTATACCTAACGCGTTGCTAATGTGCGTCGCGACCACGGGTGGCCGCGTGCTCGATACGGAGAGGCAAATTCATGCAGAGGAAACCGCGCGGAATGCGTGGTGGCCGCTTGACGCCATTTTCGCCGCAACCTATTGGAACCGGGTGGAACGCCGGGAGCAATGAGGCCTCGTGGCGGAGTGGTTACGCAGAGGACTGCAAATCCTTGCACCCCGGTTCGATTCCGGGCGAGGCCTCCAATGCCCCAGGCTCCCGCGCGCCAGCGCCGGGGCCTGAAGTTCCAATCGTAATGAACCGCGGTTTGGCGCGGCAAGCGGATTGGTTGGGACATGAACGCTGATTTTTCCGAACTCCGCGTCAAGATGGTCGATGGTCAGGTTCGCACCACCGACGTGACCAGCGCGCCGCTGCTTGACGCGATGCTTTCGGTCCCACGCGAGGATTTTGTCGGCGCTGCGCAGCGTGAGCTTGCCTATATCGACGAAGACATCCGTATCGCCACTGGCGCCGGCGGCGCACGCTACCTGATGGAAGCCTCGCCGCTGGCCAAGCTGATGCAGCTGGCTGAAATCAGCGCGGCCGATTCGGCGCTGGATGTCGGCTGCGGCACCGGCTATGCCTCGGCCCTCCTGTCCCGGCTGGCGAAGTCGGTGGTGGCGCTCGAAAGCGACCCGGCGCTGGCCGAAACCGCCAGGTCGACGCTTTCCTCGCTGGGCTGCGGCAATGTGACCGTGGTCCAAGGGGCGCTGCCGCAGGGCCATCCGGCCAAGGCACCCTACAACGTCATCTTCATCGGCGGCAGCATCGAGAAAGTGCCGGAATCGCTGCTCGACCAGCTCGCCGAAGGTGGACGCCTGGTCGCCGTCGAAGGGCAGGGCAATTCCGGCGTGGCGCGACTTTTTTTCAAGGCAGGGGGGGTTGTAACCGGGAGAAGGGCATTTAATGCGGCAATTAAGCCACTACCCGGATTCGAACGTGAGCATGCTTTTGAATTCTGAATGATTTGGCCTTGCAGCAGAGGCCTTGTCATGGTCGCTTGCATTTGAACAATCGTTGCAAATCCCAAACTGGGGGCACTTTGGGCTGAGCGACGGGGAACATGAAACACGCCACGCCGGTTGCTCCAGGGAGAAACCGGCGCGGCGCGGTTCCCATGGAAAACGAATGAGGGATATACCGTGCCGTCTGTATCCAAGACCCTTTTTGCCGCTGTCCTTGCCTCCGCGACCGCGCTTTCTTCGCTGAGCGCCTCGGCGGAAACCATCTCCGGCGCGCTCGCCAAGGCCTATCAGTACAACTCCACGCTGAATGCATCCCGCGCCGGCGTGCGCGTCACCGACGAAGGCGTGGCCATCGCCAAGTCGGGCTGGCGCCCGACGGTTACGGGCTCGGCCAACATCGATTATACGAACACGCGCCGGGCAAATGGCGGCGGCAACTCGAAGCTGACGTCCGGCAGCTACGGCATTCAGATCAACCAGTCGCTGTTCGACGGCTTCCAGACCAGGAACAACGTGGCCGCGGCCGAATCCCAGGTCAAGGCGTCGGTCGAAAGCCTGCGCAACACCGAGGAGAACACCCTGTTCAGCGCGGCCACGGCCTATATGGACGTGATTCGCGACCGGCAGATCGCGGTGCTGACCGAACAGAACCTGCAGTTCCTGACCGAGCAGGCGCGTGCCGCGCGCTCGCGTTTCGAGGTTGGCGAGGGCACGCGCACCGACGTTGCCCAGGCCGACGCGTCGCGCGCCTCGGCGGTGGCCTCGCTCAGCGCCGCCCGCGCGCAGGCGTTGGCCAGTGCCGCGACCTATCACCAGGTGGTCGGCGACGAGCCGGGCAAGTTGAAGCCGGCTTCGCCATTGGGCAGGCTAATGCCGTCGAGCCTCGACGCGGCGATTGCCATCGGGTCAAATGAACATCCAGCCATTCTCGCCACCCAACATCTCGTCGACGCTGCCGCGTTCTCGGTGAAATCGTCCGAGGGTGCGCTATTGCCGCAGCTGTCGGCTTCGGCCGGCATTTCGCAAGATTACCGCAAATCCATTCCCGACGTTACCGGCTCCAACGGCAATTCGACCTCGGCCAATATCGGCGCGACGCTGACCATTCCGATCTATTCGGGAGGCCGGACCTCCGCACTCGTGCGGCAGAGCAAGGAGTCGCTCGGCCAAGCCCGTATCCAGGTCGATGTCAGCCGCGACCAGGTGCGTCAGGCCGTCGCCACGGCATGGTCGCAATACACCGCCGCGCAGCAGAGTGTCTCCGCCAACAAGCAGGTGATCGACGCCGCGCAACTGGCGCTGAACGGCGTCATCGAAGAGCGCAATGTCGGTCAGCGGACGACACTCGACGTGCTGAACGCGCAGGCCGCGGTCATCACCGCCAAGATCAACCAGGCCAATTCCGAGCATGATGTGGTGGTGGCGAGCTATGCCATCCTGTCGGCCATGGGGCGCCTGTCGATCGACCGGCTCGCCTTGCAGGTGGCGAAATACAAGCCCGAGGAGCACTACAACGCCGTCAAGGACAAGTGGATCGGCCTGCGCACCCCGGATGGCCGCTAGAGCATTTCACCGTTTCACGGAAACGGCGAACCGCTCTATCTCTTTGTTTTTACGCAATTCCCAAAGGGAAAGCGCTACGAGCTTTTCCCGGGAAAACCGTGTCGCACTTTTCCTGGAATTGCTCTAGGCTCCGCCGGGTCGCATTACGACCCTCTTGGTCGAGCGGGATATTTCGAAAAACTGTCCCGCTTTTTCGGCTTCGCGCTCTATCTCCCTGTTTCGGCGCAATTCCCAAAGGAAAGCGCTACGAGCTTTTCCTGGGAAAGCCGTTTCACACTTTTCCTGGAATTGCTCTAATCTGTTGAAATCCCACATGTCCCCAGATTGGGGATTCTCGTGCGGCGATCCGTCGGTTACGCTGTGGCCATGATTCGAATCCGGCTTTTTGCCGGAGCGGAAGACTACAGAGGTCACAAGGGCGGCGGATGTGACGATGGCGACGGCAAGCAGCGCACAGCGCGAACCTTCCATGGAAGAGATACTGGCTTCCATCAGGAGGATCATCGAGGATAGCGATAACGGCCGCAAGCAGCCGGGCGAGGCCGATGAGCTGCGCCAGGACCTGGAGCCGGCATCGGGCGCGGCTGCAACCACCGACGTCGACGCGTTTCGCGCCGAGTTGCAGGCTGCCCCCGAAGTCAGGAAGCCGGTGGCGCTCGCAGAAATCCAGGCGCCATCGCCCGACCCTGTGATCGCGCGCATGGAATCGCCGCGCGTCGATGCCGCCCCGGTCAAGCCGTCGATGACGCTTGCCGAGGTCAGCGCCAGGATCGCCGCCGAGCCGGCGCCTGCCGTCAGGACGGAAGCGCCAATGGTCCCGCAGGTTGGGGCCCCCGAGGCCGGTGCGACGAGCGATGCCATCGTCGCCGATTGGCGGCGCGAGATCGCCGCGGTTGGCGAGCAGGCGAAGGCGATGCCGGACAGGAGCGTCCGCAAGCCGGTTGCCCAACCCGAGGCGCCAGTGGATGAACCGGTGGCGGAGCCTGCTGTCGAGCGGCCTTCGTCAAGCGGTGCTCCGGCAGGCACCTCCGAGGTGCGTGCCGCAAATGAAGCGCCCGCGGCCCGCGCCGCAATCCTTTCCGAGCACACGGGCCGGCAGGTGGCCGCTGCCTTCGGTGAGCTGTCCGACGCCTTCGCCAGCCGCAGCAAGAAGACATTCGACGAGATGGCCGAAGAGATGCTGCGGCCGATGCTGCAGGACTGGCTGGACAACAATCTGCCGACGCTGGTCGAAAGACTGGTGCGCGAAGAGATCGAGCGCGTCGCGCGCGGCGCGCAGTAAGGATCACGGCCCATTCAGAAATCAAAAGCGTCGCGCTCGATCGGCGCTTTCCTGAAGCCGATGTGCTCTACGGCAGCGCCGGCACGGTATTGCCGTGATGCCGGTGGTCAAGACGCGACTGGCACTCGCACGACCTTCCGTTGAAATGGACAAGGCCGCGCCTATCTGCTTGTGGTGAACCGAGTCCTCCCTTGCGGTTGACTTGGCCAAGGCCTTCCGATTTACACCGAACCAGCAAAAAATCCCGACAGCGCGGACCGTTTCCCCATGCTTGAAAAGACCTACGACGCAAAGACCGTCGAGCCGAAGATCGCCAAGGTGTGGGAAGAGGCCGACGCGTTTCGCGCCGGCGCCGGCGCCGAGGAGGGGGCCGAAGCCTTCACCATCGTCATTCCGCCGCCCAACGTCACCGGCTCGCTGCATATGGGCCACGCGCTCAACAACACACTGCAGGACATTTTGGTGCGCTTCGAGCGCATGCGCGGCAAGAACGTGCTCTGGCAGCCGGGCATGGACCATGCCGGCATCGCCACGCAGATGGTGGTCGAGCGCCAGCTGATGGAAAAGCAGATCCACCGCCGCGACCTGACGCGCGAACAGTTCATCGAGAAAGTGTGGGAATGGAAGGCCGAATCCGGCGGCGCCATCTTCAACCAGCTGAAGCGGCTCGGAGCCTCGGCCGACTGGTCGCGCGAACGCTTCACCATGGACGAGGGCCTTTCCAAGGCCGTGCTCGAAGTGTTCGTCACGCTCTACAAGGAGGGCCTGATCTACAAGGACAAGCGCCTTGTGAACTGGGACCCGAAACTGCTGACCGCGATCTCCGATCTCGAGGTGGAGCAGCAGGAGGTCAACGGCAATCTCTGGCACTTCCGTTATCCGATCGAGGGCGTGGCGTTCGACCCGGAAAACCCGAAGACCTTCATCGTCGTGGCGACGACGCGTCCCGAGACGATGCTGGGCGACACCGCGGTCGCCGTGCATCCGGATGATGAACGCTTCCAGCATCTGGTCGGCAAGAACGTGGTGCTGCCGATCGTCGGTAGAAAGATCCCTGTCGTGGCGGACGAGTATTCCGACCCTGAAAAGGGTTCGGGCGCGGTCAAGATCACGCCGGCGCATGATTTCAACGACTTCGAGGTCGGCAAGCGCCACAAGCTGCCGGCGATCAACATCCTGACTGTCGAAGCCGGCATCAAGCTCAAGGATAATGAGGATTTTCTCGCCGGCCTCGATGTGACGCCCGAATGCTTGGTGGTCTGGGACGAACTCGATGGCCTCGACCGTTTCGCCGCGCGCAAGAAGATCGTCGAACTGATGGAGGCCGGCGGCTTCCTCGACAAGGTCGAGCCGCATCGCCACGCCGTGCCGCATGGCGATCGCGGCGGCGTGCCGATCGAGCCGTTCCTGACCGAGCAGTGGTATGCAAACGCTGCCGAACTCGCCAAGCCGGCGATCGCCTCGGTGCGCGAGGGGCGCACCAAGATCATACCGGGCAACTGGGAGAAAACCTACTTTCAGTGGATGGAAAATATCGAACCTTGGTGCATCTCGCGCCAGCTTTGGTGGGGTCATCAGATACCCGCATGGTACGGGCCGGACGGGCGCGTCTTCGTCGAGAAGACCGAAGAGGAGGCTTTGAGCGCGGCGATAGAATATTATCTGGCCCTGGAAGGGCCGTGGAAGGCCTGGGTCGAGGACAAGCTCGAGAACTACAAGCCGGGTGAAATCCTGACCCGGGACGAGGACGTGCTCGACACCTGGTTCTCGTCGGCGCTGTGGCCATTCTCGACGCTGGGCTGGCCGGACCAGACGCCGGAGCTGAAGACCTACTACCAGACCGACGTACTGGTGACTGGCTTCGACCTGATCTTCTTCTGGGTCGCCCGCATGATGATGATGGGCCTGCACTTCATGGATGAGGAGCCGTTCCACACCGTCTATATGCACGCGCTGGTGCGCGACAAGAACGGGCAGAAGATGTCGAAGTCGAAAGGCAACGTCGTCGATCCGCTCGACCTCATCGACGAATATGGCGCCGATGCGCTGCGCTTCACGCTGGCCGTGATGGCGGCGCAGGGGCGCGACGTGAAGCTCGACCCGGCGCGCATCGCCGGCTACCGCAATTTCGGCACCAAGCTGTGGAACGCGACCCGCTTTGCCGAGATGAACGAAGTCGCCCGCAACGACGATTTCTGGCTGAACGACGCCAAGCTGGCGGTCAACCGCTGGATCCTGACCGAGCTGACGCGCGCGGCGCGCGAGGTCACGGACGGCATCACCTCATACCGCTTCAACGAGGCGGCGGGCGCTGCCTATCGCTTCGTCTGGAACCTGTTCTGCGATTGGTACCTGGAACTCTTGAAGCCGGTGTTCATGGGCACGGACGAGGCGGCCAAGGCCGAAAGCCGCGCCTGCGTCGCCTTCGTGCTCGACGAGATCTACAAGCTCTTGCACCCGATGATGCCGTTCATGACGGAAGAGCTGTGGGCGCAGACGGCGGGCGAGGGCAAGGAGCGTGAGTCGCTGCTGTGCCATGCGGCCTGGCCTTCGCCGGACTTCGAGGACGCGGCCGCGGCCGCCGACATCAACTGGCTGGTCGATCTCGTCTCCGGCATCCGCTCGGTGCGCTCGGAGATGAACGTGCCGCCGGGTGCGATAGCGCCGCTCGTCGTCGTCGGCGCCAACGCCGTGACGCGTGAACGGCTGGTGCGCGAAGAGTTGGCGATCAAGCGCCTGGCGCGCGCCGGCGATATCTCGCTCGCCGATGCCGCACCCAAGGGCTCGGCGCAGATCGTGCTCAACGAGGCGACGATCTGCCTGCCGCTCGGCAGCCTGATCGATCTCGCCGCGGAGGCCTCACGACTGCAGAAGGAACTGGCCAAGGTCACCGAAGAGATCGCACGCCTGCACAAGAAGCTGTCCAACGAACGATTCGTCGCCAGCGCACCGGCCGAGATCGTCGAGGCCGAACGCGAGAAGCTCGCCGAATACCGCGATGCGCAGGACAAGCTTTCGGTGGCGCTGACCAGGGTCCGCGACGCCGGTTGAGAGGCAAGATTCGCCGTGACGCCGGAGGAAATTCCCATACGTAACCTGCCCCGAAAAAGGGCATTCCGTTGCGTTAATTTTGACGTAAACGGAAGTTTTTGCCCCATTGTTGCCATAATGTAACAATGGGGCCAGTAGGCCCATAAAAAGGCTGTTTTTGATCCTTTTCGGCCGGTTTTCTTTCCCTTTCAAGGCCAGGGCAGGCCTTGGTCAGCTATTTTCGGCGTTCTGGCGCCGCGTTGCATTTTGTCGAAAACGCGTTTGGCGAACGTGTACATGTACGCCTCCGAATTCGTTGTTGCGCCGTTAACCCGAATTGGTTCTAGCTTGAGCCACTAGTTACTCGGGGAGGACATCCATGAACACTTTGCGTTTGAAAGCCCTGCTGGGGGCGGGGTGCTTTTCGCTGGCTTTGATTGGGACGGCGATGGGTTCAGCGCATGCCGGCGGCCTGGAGCGCGGCGGCTACGATATCGACTTGCTGTTCGATCCGGCGCCGTTCGCTACGGAGGCGGAAGCGACTTATGTGATGCCAGACCGCAAGTATGAAAATGCGCGGGGTCCGGGCGGCTTCAATTTCCTCAATTCCACGGCGGATGGCGCCGAGGGCTATTGGGTACCCCGTATTGGTGGGAAAGTTCAGGTTGTGCAAGGCTTCGACTGCATGGTCGACTATTCACAGCCGTGGGGCGCCCACACAGCCCCCGGCGCGTCGTGGAATGGCGCGTTTTCCAACGTCGAAACGGATATCAAGAGCAACAATTACGCCGGCACCTGCTCCTACAAGTTCGATGTCGGCAAGGGCCAGCTCCGTTTTATCGGCGGCCTATTCTACCAGGAAATTTCAGGCTTCAAAGAAAGCTTGGTGGGTTTCAATCCATTTGGGCCGTCACCGATCGGCCGCGTCGACCTAGAGGCCAACGGTTGGGGTTGGCGAGCCGGCGTCGCCTACGAAATCCCCGACATCGCATTGCGCGCGAGCCTAGTCTACAATTCGAAAGTCAAGCTCGACAATATCGAGGGAACGCTTGATCTTACCAGTGTTGGCGGGAAAATTACGCCGATCTTCGGTGCGACGGAGTACATGCCGGACTCGGTGGAGTTGAAACTGCAGTCAGGCATCGCGCCCGGCTGGCTCGCTTTCGGCTCGATCAAGTGGGTCAACTGGAGCTTGCTGCAAAGCGTCCCGATCTGCCCAGTGGGCTTTGCGGCATCGTCATGCGTCACGGGTTCTCCGGTTGCGGTGACTTCGCTCGACCTGATGTACCGCGATGGCTGGACCGTTTCAGGTGGTGTCGGCCACAAATTCAACGATCAGTGGAGCGCCGCCGGCCAGCTTTCCTGGGATCGTGGTACCTCGCATGGCTATGGCGCGCAGTCTGATACGTGGACCCTGGGCGGCGGCGTCGCCTATACGCCGCGGCCCAATATCGAGGTGCGGCTTGCTGGAGCGATCGGCGTGCTGACCAGCGGCCACTCAGGGGAGTTAGCTGGTGAGAACGGATATGTCGCAGGCGAGGATGCTAGCTACGATTTCGGCAACGATCTGATCACAGCGATTTCTGGCGGTATCAAGATCAAGTTCTAACTGACTGAAAATTCTAACAAAAGGCCGGGCAATGCCCGGTCTTTTTCGTTTGAGCCGGCGCCGCCGGTGCGCCCGGTATCCAGGCCGCGTTGCATATAGGCGGCACTGTTGGCGCCTCGTGCGATTGTGACGTTTTGGCAACACTTCCTGAACAACCCCTGGGCTAGAAGCCAGGCCGAGGAAATTGCCCATTTCCCGCCATAAACCCGGCGCACCTCGATCTTGTCTCGGGACACGCGCCAAAAGGCTCGGGCGATGGGAGAGGCCGCACCGCCCCATTTGCAGGGAAGATGGGGCAAGGCAGAGTATGGACACCAAAGTCATTTCCAAGGCCAAGCTCCCTAGCCGTTATGTGACCGTCGGTCCGGCGCGTGCGCCGCATCGCTCCTATCTCTATGCGATGGGCCTGTCAGCGGCCGAGATCGCGCAGCCGCTGGTCGGCGTCGCGTCCTGCTGGAACGAGGCGGCGCCCTGCAACATCTCGCTGATGCGCCAGGCGCAAGTGGTCAAGAAGGGCGTCGCAGCCGCCAACGGCACGCCGCGCGAATTCTGCACCATCACGGTCACCGACGGCATCGCCATGGGCCACCAGGGCATGAAGTCGTCGCTGGTGTCGCGCGAGGTCATCGCAGATTCGGTCGAACTCACCATGCGCGGCCATTGCTACGACGCGCTGGTCGGCTTGGCCGGCTGCGACAAGTCGCTGCCCGGCATGATGATGGCCATGGTGCGCCTCAACGTACCGTCGATCTTCATCTATGGCGGCTCGATCCTGCCCGGCAGCTATCGCGGCCGGCAGATCACCGTGCAGGACGTGTTCGAGGCTGTCGGCCAGCACTCGGTCGGCACGATCAGCGATGACGAACTGCTCGAGATCGAGCAGGTCGCGTGTCCCTCGGCCGGCTCCTGCGGCGCCCAGTTCACCGCCAACACCATGGCGACCGTCGCCGAGGCGATCGGCCTGGCGCTGCCTTATTCCTGCGGAGCGCCCGCGCCTTACGAAATGCGGGACCGCTTCAATTTCGCCTCCGGCGAAAAAATCATGGAACTGATCGCGAAAAACATCCGGCCGCGCGACATCGTCACGCTGAAGGCGCTGGAGAACGCGGCGACCGTGGTCTCGGCCACCGGCGGCTCGACCAATGCGGCCCTGCATCTGCCGGCGATCGCACATGAGGCGGGGATAAAGTTCGACCTGTTCGACGTGGCCAGGATTTTCGAGAAGACGCCTTACATCGCCGATCTCAAGCCTGGCGGCAAATATGTCGCCAAGGACATGTTCGAGGCCGGCGGCATTCCGCTGTTGATGAAGACGCTGCTCGACCATGGCTATCTGCACGGTGATTGCCTGACGGTCACTGGCCGCACTTTGGCCGAAAATATGGAGCATGTTTCCTGGAATGAACACCAGGATGTGGTCCGCCCGGCCGACAGACCCATTACCCAAACCGGCGGTGTCGTGGGGTTGAAGGGAAACCTTGCCCCCGAAGGCGCGATCGTGAAGGTCGCGGGCATGACGGAGTTGAAATTCTCCGGCCCGGCGCGCTGCTTCGATTCGGAAGAGGAATGTTTCGAGGCGGTGACGCATCGCAATTACCGGGAAGGCGAGGTTCTCGTCATCCGCTACGAAGGGCCGCGCGGTGGGCCAGGCATGCGCGAGATGCTGTCGACGACGGCAGCGCTCTATGGCCAGGGCATGGGCGGCAAGGTGGCGCTGATCACCGACGGCCGCTTCTCGGGCGCGACACGCGGCTTCTGCATCGGCCATGTCGGCCCCGAAGCGGCGGTTGGCGGTCCAATCGGTCTCATCCGGGATGGCGACGTGATTTCGATCGACGCGGTGAACGGCACGATCGAAGTGGCGCTGACCGAGGCCGAACTGGCGGCGCGGGCAAAGACATGGAAGGCGCGCACGACCGACTATCAGTCGGGCGCGATTTGGAAATACGCACAGACGGTAGGTTCCGCCCGCGACGGCGCGGTCACCCATCCGGGCGGTGCGAAAGAAACACACTGCTATGCGGATATCTGAGTTGTTGAAGTCAACACCAGAGTTGTTGAGGTCATCTGTCCTGCCGGCACTTGTCGCGTTTGCGATCTTTGGCGCCGTGGGCCAGGCTTTGGCCTTCGACGACAAGGTGTTCGACGACAAGACCGGCGTGAAGCCGCAATCTAGCCCCTGGGCGGTGTTCCAGTTCGGCTTCTCCGCCTACAAGAACGGCCACAAGGAACAGGCCGCCGAGGCCTATAAATATGCCGCCGAAAACGGCCAGATCGGCGCCACCTGGAAGCTTGCCCGCATGTATGCCGAGGGCGACGGCGTGGCGCGCGACGACTATGAAGCGTTCAAGTTCTTCTCGGAGATCGTCGACCAGGACGTAGAGCCCGGTTCGCCCGAGGAAAGCTACGTCTCCGACGCGCTGGTGGCGCTCGGCGATTACCTGCGCAAGGGCATTCCCGGCAGCCCGGTCGCCGAGAACGAGGTGGCGGCACAGGAATATTACATGCGCGCCGCCGCCAACTACCGCAACCCGAACGCCCAGTTCGAGATGGGGCAGATGTTCCTCAAGGGCGAGGGCGGGGTGAAGGCCAGCGTCAAGCAGGCCGGGCGCTGGTTCCAGCTTGCCGCCGAGAAGGGCCATGCCGGTGCCCAGGCGACGCTTGGCCACCTGCTGTTCCAGAGCGGCAAGATCGTTCGTGGCCTGGCGATGATGACGGCGGCGCTCGAACGCGCCTCGCCGGCCGATCAGCCCTGGATCCGCGGCATGCAGGAAGAGGCCTTCGCCGCCGCCGGCGAAGCGGACCGGCGCACGGCGATCTCGCTCGCCGACGACATCCTGACCAAGGGCACCACCAACGCGGAACAGTAAGGCGTTGACCGCCGAACTGCCGATGTTCCCCGCAAGGGGGTGTTTGGACCGGGAGATTGGCAGCTTGGCTGCCGGCGCGTTTTCTTGCAACGTTGGAGATTGGCGAAAACGGTTGTGACAGCCAATCTCCCCCCAAGTGGGGGAGATGTCCGGCAGGACAGAGGGGGGCGCTGTCCCGCCAGCCATGCTGTTATGCTGATGTACCCGCAACACTGGCCACGATTGCAATGTGCTGGCAGACATTGTCGATGTCACGGATGATGTCGTCATTCCAAAAGCGCAGGACGGTCCAGCCATTCTTCCCCAGACGTGATGATCTCGCTTCGTCGCCCGCGACGGCATCGCCTTCCGCGTGTTGGGAGCCATCAACTTCGACCACCAGTTTCTTCTCTGGACAAGCAAAGTCGACAATGTAGCCGGCGATCGGAAATTGCCGCCGGAAGCCAAGCCCCATCAACCGGTGCGCGCGAAGCTCGTTCCAGAGCTTCAACTCGGCGTCGTCATCACCTTGCGCATCGACTTGGCGTTTGCACGATGGTTTGGAGGCAGAGGCGAGGCATTCTCGATGCTCGGTTGCTGTTGGGACTGGCGCTCTACGGCGCCCCCCTCTGTCCTGCCGGACATCTCCCCCACAAGGGGGGGAAGATTGGCTTAGTTCTCGGTGGGTTCCGTCGGCACCATGCTTGGCGCGGGCGTCGAGATCGGGGTGACGTGCAGGTGCGGCGCCATCGTGTTTTCGGGGCAGTTGTCGCCGACCTTCGTCCAGGATGTATTGTTGAGCACCATCTCGCAGCGCGCAAGATGGCTCTGGTCGGCAACGGTCAGGCAGGCGACCTGACCGACCGGATAGGATTTGCCATTGGCAAGACATTCCGGTGCGGCGAAAGCCGGCACCATAGCGGCGGTGGCAAATGCCAAGCCGATCGGACAAACAAGAAATCGAACGCTCATGGGAACCCCAGCCGCCATGATGATCTCCCATCATGCGCCTGAATGTGGCGACATGAGGTCCAGCTCGGCTGTGTCCCGGCATCTGGCCCGGGGGCGCTTCTCCGTCAGGCCGGCAACAAGGCGAGGTCGATCGCCACCGGCACATGGTCGGACGGCTTTTCCCACGCGCGCACATGTTTTTCGATCGAGGCCGACGAGAATCGGTTGGCGGCTTCCGGCGACAGCAGCAGATGGTCGATGCGGATACCGTTGTTCTTCTGCCAGGCGCCGGCCTGATAGTCCCAGAAGGTGTAGGTGTCCGGCGCATCGGTGACCGCGCGCACCGCCTCGGTGAAGCCGAGGTTGAGCAGCCGCCGGAAGGCTTGCCGCGTCTGCGGCTGGAACAGCGCGTCGCCCAGCCAGTTCTCCGGAAACCGCGCGTCGATCGGCTCGGGAATGACGTTGTAATCGCCAGCCAGCACCAGCGCCTCCTCCAGCCTCAGGCGCTCTTCGGCCCAGCGCTCCAGCCGCGCCATCCAGGACAGCTTGTAAGGAAATTTCTTCTCGTCATCGATCGGATTGCCGTTCGGCAGATAGAGCGAGGCGACGCGAAGGGCGCCCTTGTCGGTCGAGAACACGCCTTCGATGAAGCGCGCCTGTTCGTCGGCGTCGTCGCCCGGCAGGCCCTTGGTGACCTCGTCGAAGCGCAGCTTCGACAGCAGCGCCACGCCATTAAAGCCTTTCTGGCCATGGGTTTCGACATTGTAGCCCAGCGCCTCGATCTCGGCACGCGGGAATTGGTCGTCGACCGTCTTGATTTCCTGCAGGCAAACGATGTCGGGCGCGCTCTCGGTCAGCCAATGGGTGAGGTTGCCGATGCGGGCGCGAACGCCGTTGATGTTCCAGGTGACGATTTTCATGATGGTCTTATTCTTCCTGCGGCGGATGGCGTTCGACGAGGCCGATCGTATTGCCAGCAGGATCTTTTATAAAGGCCATCCACTCGCTTTCTCCCGCCGGACCGAACTGGCCTTCGGTATCGTGATGCACCAGCATCGGCGGCGCGGTGAAGGGGACCCCCATGGCTTTCGCCTCGGCGTGGAAGGGCTCGAGGCCGGCAATGTCGAGATAGACGGTGCCGGCCGGAACGCCGTCTGTGAACAGCAGGCGCACATCGCCCGCCATGATGAAGGCGATACCCGGGGGATCGTAGCGGGCGTGAACGCCCATACCGAGCACATCGCGCCAGAAGGCCAGCGTCGAATCAAGGTCGCGTCCGGCCGACAGCGCGACCTGACGGACCGCGCCGACGGCAGGCATCGCAATGCCGCTAGATGGAGAAACTGGTGCCGCAGCCGCAGGAGGCGACCGCGTTGGGGTTCTTGATCTGGAAGGACTGGCCCATCAGATCGTCGACGAAGTCGATCACCGAGCCGCCCATATAGACCAGCGACAAATCGTCGATCAGCACCGTTGCGCCATCCTTCTCGATGGCCACATCATCGTCATTGCGCGTATCGACCAGGTCGAACTTGTAGGAAAAGCCCGAGCAGCCGCCGCCTTCGACGGAAACGCGCAGCGCCGTCTTGCCGGCTTCGCCAGAGACGATCTTGGCGATCCGCCTGGCGGCGGCCTCGGTCATGTCGACTTTCATGGCAATCTTGGCATCTGCGCCCATGGGCGTCACCTTGCTTTCGGTTTCACATGATAGGTATGAAGCGAGAGGGGCCAAGTCAACTAGATCAAGTCAACCGCGGCAGCATCAGCCATGACCAACGAGTTGGGCGACATCGGATTCGGCTATCGGCCGCGCGCGGCCTATGCCACGGATCCGGCGCGCTCGCGCGGCCGGTTGTTCGACGAGGTCGAGAGCCCGACCCGCACGCCGTTCCAGCGCGACCGCGATCGCATCATCCATTCGACGGCGTTCCGGCGGCTGAAGCACAAGACGCAGGTCTTCATCGCCCATGAAGGCGACCACTACCGCACGAGGCTGACCCATTCGATCGAAGTGGCGCAGATCGCGCGTGCCCTGGCGCGTGCGCTGCGCGGCGACGAGGATCTGGCCGAGGCGGTGGCGCTGGTGCATGATTTCGGCCACACGCCCTTCGGCCACACCGGCGAGGACGCGCTGAACGAGAAGATGGCCCAATGGGGCGGCTTCGACCACAACGCGCAATCGCTGCGCATCGTGACCAGGCTTGAGGCGCGATACGCTGAATTCGACGGGCTGAACCTGACCTGGGAAACGCTGGAAGGGCTGGTCAAGCACAATGGCCCGCTGACCGACGGCAGCGGCAAGGGCCTGAAAGGAGCGGTGCCGCAGGCAATCCGCGATTACTCGCAGTTGCAGGACCTCGAACTGGACCGGTTCGCCGGCATCGAGGCGCAATGTGCCGCGATCGCCGACGACATCGCCTATAACAACCACGATATCGACGACGGGTTGAGATCAGGGCTGCTGACGCTGGACATGCTGAAGACTGTCTCGCTGCCGGGAACGATCCTGGAGGGTGTACGCGAGCGCTATCCAAGGCTCGATGACGTTCGCACCGGCCATGAGCTGATGCGGCGGCAGATCACCGCCATGGTCGAGGACGTGATCATGTCGACGACAGCCAATCTGGAGCGCGTCAGGCCGCAGAGCGCCGATGCGGTGAGGGCGGCGGGCGAGACGATGGTGACCTTTTCCGCCGAGATGGCAGCGGTGGAGAAGGAACTGAAGGCTTTCCTCTACAAGCACCTCTACCGCCACCAGGAAGTCATGCGGGTGCGCGCCGATGCCGAGCAGATCGTCAGGGACCTGTTCGATGCCTATTTCGCCGACCCGCGCGCCATGCCGGATGGCTGGCGCGAGGGGCTGGACCGGGCTGAAGATCGCATCAAGGCCCGCAGCGTGGCCGACTTTCTAGCCGGGATGACCGACACTTACGCGCTGAAGGAACACCGGCGTTTGTTTGACCGCACCCCGGATTTGAGCTAGGGCGGGCTCGATTTTGCCGGCCAACGAGCCGGATTCGCCATAAAGCCGCCAGAGCAATACCCATGAACATCTTCGCCGATTTCACCGCGCGAGTCATAAAGGCTGTCGAAGCGCTTGATCTGAAAGACAAAGACGGCGTTTCGCCCGATTTGTCGCGCATCGCCGTCGAGCCGCCGCGCGACGCCAGCCATGGCGACCTTGCGACCAATGCTGCAATGGTGCTGGCCAAACCTACGGGGCAGAACCCGCGCGTGTTGGCCGACAGGCTGGCGCTGGCGCTGCGGGATGACGTGGATGTCGCCGCCGCCGAGGTCGCCGGTCCGGGCTTCGTCAACCTCCGGCTCAAGGACGGCTTCTGGCAGGCCCATCTGTCGGCACTTCTGGGCGAGGGGCGCAACTATGGCCGCTCGACGATCGGTGCCGGCCGGAAAACCAATGTCGAATATGTCTCGGCCAACCCGACCGGGCCGATGCATGTCGGCCATTGCCGGGGCGCGGTTGTCGGTGACGCGCTCGCCAATATCATGGCCTTTGCCGGTTACGACGTGACCAAGGAATATGTCATCAACGATGCGGGCTCGCAGATCGACGTGCTCGGACGCTCGGCCTTCCTGCGCTATAGCGAGGCGCTCGGCGAGGACATCGGCGAGATTCCGCCAGGGCTCTACCCCGGAGACTACCTCGTCCCCGTCGGCGAGGCCCTGGTCAAGGAATTTGGACGCTCCTTGCTGCAGATGCCGGATGACGAGGCGCTGGCCATCGTCAAGGACCGGACCATCGATGCGATGATGGCGATGATCCGCGAGGACCTGGCATTGCTCAACGTGCATCACGACGTGTTCTTCTCCGAGCGCACGCTGCATGCCGACAATGCCAGGAAGATCCGGTCGGCGATCAACGACCTGACGCTGAAGGGCCATATCTACAAGGGCAAGCTGCCGCCGCCCAAGGGCGAGAAGCCGGACGACTGGGAAGACCGTGAGCAGACGCTGTTCCGCTCGACCGCGGTCGGCGACGACATGGATCGGGCGCTGGTCAAGTCCGACGGCTCATTCACCTATTTCGCCGCCGACGTCGCTTACCTGAAGGACAAGGTCGATCGCGGGTTCGTCGACCTGATCTATGTGCTTGGCGCCGACCATGGCGGCTACGTCAAGCGGCTGGAAGCACTGGCGCGGGCAATTGCCGGCGACGACGTCAAGCTCACCGTGCTGCTGTGCAACCTGGTCAAGCTGTTTCGCGATGGCGAGCCGGTTCGTATGTCGAAACGCTCCGGCGATTTCGTGACGTTGCGCGAAGTGGTGGAGGAAGTCGGGCGCGACCCGATCCGCTTCATGATGCTCTACCGCAAGAACGATGCGCCGCTCGATTTCGACTTCGCCAAGGTGACCGAACAGTCCAAGGACAATCCGGTGTTTTACGTGCAGTACGCCTCGGCGCGCTGCCATTCGGTGTTCCGGCAGGCGAGCGAGCAGTTGGGTGAGGCGAATTTCGACCGCAACAGCCTTGTGGCGGCCGTGACGTCGCTGACCGATGAGGGCGAGATCGGCCTGATCCGCAAGCTCGCGGAATATCCACGTCTCATCGAATCCGCCGCGCTTGCGCTGGAGCCGCATAGGCTGGCATTCTACCTCTACGATCTCGCTTCCAGTTTCCACGGACACTGGAACCGTGGCACAGATAATCCGGACTTACGTTTTGTTAAGGTTAACGACCGAGAATTGACGCATGCCAGACTAGGGCTGGTGCAGGCTGTTTCGGACGTTCTGACGTCCGGCCTGACGCTGATCGGAGCCGCTGCGCCCACCGAAATGCGTTAGGTTTGACTAAAAAACCTGTCACCTTTTGCCCACATTGCGCTGGTAAGGGCCAACCCTGCGCGACGTCCATGGCGTCCGACTGAGTGCGAGTTCGGGAACAATAATGGCAGACAGAACCCAGCTGAGAGTAGCCGACAACAACGACATCGCCGACGATGATCCGTTCGCGGAACTGACCAGGATCATGGGATTCGACCCGCGCCAGCCGGTCAAGCCGAAAGCCGATGTCGCCAGTCAGCCGGCGGATGAGGGCGACTTCGATATCGACCTCGAAAAGGAACTGATGGGCGAGTTCGACGCTGACGACAGCGACGCCGCTCCGGTTGTGGAAGCTTATGAGCCGGCATTCGAAACAGCTCCCGCTCATGATGGGACGGACGACGATCTTCGCGCGGACGATGATCTTGCGCTTTCGCTCGACGACGATTTCCACCTGGACTTCACGGCTGCCGATGAGCAGGCGTCCGTCGCCAGCCATGCGAACCCCAGCGCTGCCGAAGCCGCACCAGCCGTCGAACCTGCCTTCGACGCCGATTTCGATAGTGCCGTCGCCAGTTCGCTCGAAGACGTTTCCCCCTTTGAAGACGATGTGCCGATGGAGGACGAGCTCGCCGCGTCGCTCGATCAGGATTTCCGCATCGAGGACGAAGTCGCCGGCACCCAGCACGCGTTTGCCGAAGTGCCGATGGCTCTCGAGGCCGCCTCCGATCCTGAATTCGACGACGAAGCCGCGATTCCGCTCGAAGACGAATTGATGCTCGACGACCATCCGATGGATCAGCGTCATGCGGCTGCGACCACGGTGGAGTACCCAGAGCCGGTGGCGGCCGCCCAGGACCAGGACCAGGACCAGGCGATTTCCGACGAGGATTTCGAGGGCCGTTTCGACGACGTCATCGCCGATGTCGATGTGAATTTTGACGTTCCAGCGGACGAGCCGGTGGCCTTCGATCAGGCGGAAGCAGACGAAGTGCGCGCCGATGCCGTGGATACTGGCGAATTTTCAAGCCCTGAAGCCGTGTCGGATGACGCATTTGATCCGAGCTTGGATGACGGTGCTGCCGAGCGTGCCGAAGAGCCGGTCGTCGCCGAGGCCGCGGCCACTCCCGCCTGGCTGGTGGCGCCCGCCGCAACCGTGACGGCCCCTGCCGCCGATGAACGAAGCCTGGAAGACGAGTTGAACGCGCTGCTGGGTGCCATGACCCAGCGCACGGCTCCGTCGGCCAAGGAAGAGCCCGTCATGGCTCAACCCTTTGTCGCCCAACCCTTTGTGGCCCAGCCTTCCGCTGCTCCCGCCCAGCCTGCTGCCGCACCAGAGACGGTTGCCGACGAGCCCGCCGACCTTGCTGGCGACCTCGACTGGGATCTCGATGAGCCGGCGTCCGAAGAGGCGCATGCCGCCCAGGCCGCCGATGTCGATCTCGACGATATGCTGTTCGATGAGCTCGGGGATCACGGCTCGGATGCCGCCGAGGTCGACGTCGATTTCGACAATGCTGCATTCGACGCCGCCTTGGCCAACAGCCTCGATCCACGTGATGGGGCCGCTTCCCCGCAGGATCGGGATGATTCTCGCGATTGGCTGGCGGAACGTTCCACGCCGACGGAGCCAGCCCGCTCGTGGAGTCGCGTGACGCCGGTTCCCCAGCCGCCGGCGTTTGCCGCGCAGCCGTCCGCTTCGATGGCGGCCAGGACCGCCACACCGGAAGCGGCCCCAGCGGTGGCATCTGTGCCGTCCTACCGTGCGGCCGAACCGGCTGCGGCTGCTGCCTACACAACCCCCATCTCAGCACCGCCGGCGCCGCAGTCCCCGCGCTACGACGAGATGCCCGATGTCGAAACGGTCGATGTGCCCGAGCGCGTCGTGGCGCTGGCTGACGATCTCGACATTCCGGAGCTGCATTTCGAGGACGATGCACCGACGGCTGCCGGCTATGACGATCTCGATGCGGAGTTCGCCAGCCTTTTGACCGAGATGAATTCGGTCGAGGTGGCGCCGGCTTCCGCCGGCAGCGCTTCCTATGCCGACGATTCCTACAATGCCGGTTTCAACCCTGGTGGGCTCAATCCGGCCTATGAAGAGCCAAAACCGGCCTATCAGCCGGAAGCGCGGACCTATGCCGCGCGACCGGCGGGAATGCCGGCCCGTGCGGCGGCGACCGCAAGTTATGCCGATGCCGCTGACGGCTTCGACCTCGACAGCCTGCCAGGCAGCCAGCCGGTTTCGCAGGCGGACGATTTCACCGTCGACGAACTCGACTACGATCCGGAACTCGACGAGGCGATGTCCGTTCCGGGTCTGGGCGAACGCGAGGCGGCCAAGTCGTCGGGGCGTCGCGGCCTGTTCATCGCAGCGATTGTCGGTGCGGTGGCGGTTGCAGGCGGTCTTGGCGCCTTTGCGCTGTCTTTGGGCGGCAAGGGCGGCAGCGAAGCTCCGGTGATCGTCAAGGCCGACAATTCGCCGATCAAGGTCAAGCCTGAGAATCCGGGCGGCACCGTGGTGCCGAACCAGGACAACAAGGTCTATGACGCGGTGGTCAAGGGCGCGAAACCGGCCGAGCCGGTTCAGCAGAAGCTTGTCACCGACGTCGAGGAGCCCGTGGATGTGCAGGCGAAGGATCCGGCACGTGCCGTCGATCTTTCCCCCGATCAGAACGCCGCGGCCGACCAGAACGCTGCCGCCGGCGAAACGGGCGACAACAACGCCGCGCAGACGACCGCCAATGCGGCGCCGGCGACTGCCAATGCAGCGCCGACCGGCGTTGCGGCGCCAGCCGACAACGCAGCGCCGGCACCCAAGTCCGAGGATCGCATCGCGCAGGTGCTGCAGGATGCCGAGAAGGGCACCAACGCCGATGTCGTCGCCGTTGCGCCGCGCAAGGTGAGGACCATGGTCGTCAAGTCGGACGGCTCGCTGGTGCCGCGCGAGGACCCGGCTCCGGCCGCACCGCAGGTGGCCGTCACCGAACCGGCCGATCCGGCGCCGCAGCATGTCGCCCCTGCGGCCCAGTCTGATGCCGACCAGACCGGCACCGTGGCGCCCGTCGCCGCACAGTCGGACGACGCGCCGGCCCTCAAGCCGGCAGCCAAACCGGAAAAGGCCCAGTCAGCCAATACGCAGTCAGCCAATACTCCGGCCAAGGTTGCGATCGCGCCGCAGCGTCCGTCCGACCAGCCGGTCGACGTCGTCGGCGAGGTCAAGCCCGATCAGGTCGCCTCCATCGATCCGGCAACGACGGCAACCGGTGGCGGTTCGTGGTCGATGCAGGTTGCTTCGCAGCCGACGGTGGAAAGCGCCCAGTCGAGTTACCAGGATCTGCAGCGTCGTTACGCCAGCGTGCTTTCCGGCCGCAAAGCCAACATCGTCAAGGCCGAGATCGCCGGCAAGGGCACGTTCTACCGCGTCCGCGTCGTGGCCCAGTCGCGCAACGATGCCATCAACCTGTGCACCAACTATAAGGCTGCCGGCGGCAACTGCTTCGTGTCGCGCTAGAGCAATTCCAGGAAAAGCGTGAAGCGGTTTTCCGTTCGGAATTGCGTCAAAACCAAGAGTTAGACCGGTTTGCCGTTTCCGTGAAACGGTGAGCCGCTCTAGTCACCGGTCAACCAATCAAGCCGGCGCGGTCTTAGACCGCGCCGGCTTTTTTCATGTGGAAGCCGTTCTGGCGCCGGGCGGCGGTGATCCCGGGACGATTCCCTTTCGTCGCGCGAAGTCCTAGACTCCAGGCATGACCGAATCAAAATCCATGATCCTCGGCTGTGCCGGGAAATCGCTCACCCGCGAAGAAATCAATTTCTATCGCAATGAATGCCCGTGGGCCTTCATCCTGTTTGCCCGCAACATCGGCGAGACCGAGCAGATCCGCGATCTGGTCGCCGAGATGCGCGACTGCATCGGGCGTCCCGATGCGCTGGTGTTCATCGACCAGGAGGGTGGCCGGGTGCAGCGCCTGCGGCCGCCGCTGGCGCCGAACTATCCCTCGGGCGGCGCGCTTGGCGCGTTGTGGCGCGACGATCATGACGCCGGTGCCCGCGCGGCCTGGCTGTTGGCGCGCCTGCACGCCTTCGACTTGCTGCGCTACGGCATCACGGCGGATTGCCTGCCGGTGCTGGACGTGCCGATCGAGGGCGCCAGCGACGTCATCGGCGCGCGCGCCTACGGCAAGGAGCCGCGTCCGGTCATCGAACTCGGCCGCGCCGCTGCCGAAGGCCTGATGTCGGGCGGCGTGCTGCCGGTCATGAAACATATTCCAGGCCATGGCAGGGCCTTCGCCGACACCCATTTCGAGCTGCCCGTCGTCAACGCCTCGCTCGGTGATCTGCAGCGGCACGACTTTGCTCCGTTCCGGGAGCTCAACCATCTGCCGATGGCGATGACGGCGCATGTCGTCTACAGCGCCATCGATCCCAACAACCCGGCGACGACGTCCGGCAAGGTCATCGACGAGATCATCCGCCGCGAGATAGGCTTTGATGGGCTCCTGATGAGCGACGACACCTCGATGAAGGCACTTTCTGGGGATTTCCCGACAAAGGCGGCCTCGATCCTTGCGGCGGGCTGCGATCTGGTCCTTCACTGCAACGGCGTTTTCGAGGAGATGGCGGGCATCGCGTCGCGGACCAAAGGGCTTGAGGGCAAGTCGCTTGAGCGTGCAAAGCGCGCGATGACCTATATAGAGAATCGCGACGCGGCCGAAGAAACCGAAATACGCGCCGAATTCGCCACCTATTTCGATGCGGTGGCCTAGCTGAAAGGGAAGTGACGAGGCAGTGGCGGAAACATTGGAAAGCAAGGCCGCGAAGGCCGCACCGATGGACCGCCTGTGGGCCGAGAACGACGATTCACGGCTGACGGGCGACCCGTCGCTGGTCGTCGACGTGGCCGGCTTCGAAGGTCCGCTCGACCTTCTCCTGCACCTTGCCCGCACCCAGAAGGTCGATCTGGCGCGCATCTCCATCCTGGCGCTGGTCGAGCAGTATCTGGCCTTCGTCGAGACGGCGAGGGCGCTGCGGCTCGAGCTTGCCGCCGACTATCTGGTGATGGCGGCGTGGCTTGCCTTCCTGAAGTCGAAGCTCCTGATCCCCAAGCAGCCGGGCGATGAGGGCGAAAGCGGCGAGGAACTGGCGGCGGTGCTGCAGTTCCGGCTGAAGCGCCTGGAAGCCATGCGCGACGCGGCGGCGCGTCTGGTCAACCGCAACCGGCTCGGCCGCGACGTGTTCGCGCGCGGTATGCCCGAAATGGTCATCATCGAGAAGCGCAACGCCTATTCGGCGTCGCTCTACGATCTCTTGACCGCCTATGCCCAGCAGCGGCAGAAGCAGGCAATCAACAATGTGACGATCGCCAGGCGTGGCGTCTGGTCGCTCAAGGACGCGCGCGACGTCCTGACCCGCCTGGTCGGGGCTGTTAGCGACTGGACGACGCTGGAAAGTTTCCTGATCGCGTACATGACCAGTCCCGAGGAAAGGCGCACGGCGATCGCCAGTTCCTTTGCGGCGACATTGGAGCTGGTGCGTGACGGCACGATGGACGTTCGTCAGGATCAGACGTTCGCACCGATCTATCTGCGCGGCCGGGTGCAGCCGATCAAGGCAGTCGAGGTGGCAACATGAGCGAACGCGCCAATGCTTCCGTGATCCCGTTCAAGGTCGAAGATGAGCCGGAGCAGGAGCTTGTTGCCGAGGGGGGCGCCGAGCAGGTCCAGAATCCTGCCGAGCGGCTGCATATGGCGGAGGCCGTGCGCATGGCAGAGGCGATCGTGTTCGCCAGCGCCGAACCTGTGAGCGAAAAGCAGCTTGCCGCACGCCTTCCCGACGGCATCAACGTCACCCTCGCGATGGCCGAGCTGCAACAGATATACGCCCGGCGCGGCGTCAATCTGGTGCGCGTCGGTGATGGTTGGGCGTTCCGCACCGCCGGCGACCTGGCCTTCCTGATGAGCCGCGATACGGTGCAGCAGCGCAAGCTGTCGCGGGCGGCGCTCGAAGTGCTGGCGATCATCGCTTATCACCAGCCGGTGACGCGCGCTGAGATCGAGGACATCCGGGGTGTCGAGACCTCGAAAGGCACGCTCGACACGCTGCTCGAGACGGAATGGGTGCGCATGCGCGGCCGCCGCAAAACGCCCGGCCGTCCGGTCACCTACGGCACCACCGAAACCTTCCTCGACCATTTCGCGCTCGAGGAAATCCGTGATCTCCCCGGCATGGAAGAATTGAAGGGCGCCGGCCTGCTTTCGGGCCGCATGCCGTCTAATTTCTCCATTCCGCAGCCGCCGGCCGACCCGGATGCGCTGACCGAGGACGAGGATCCGCTGACCGACATCGATCTCGAGGAACTCGGCCTGCTAACGCCGCGCGTCACGGAAGATTGACCGCGAAATCTGTTTCAAAAGCAGTCGGCAGACTGTACATGCGCGGATTCGTAGCGGGCCATCACACTGAAAATGCGTGACAACCGCCACCCTTTCATAAACTCTGTCGCTGTTGTGTTTGAATCCCAACGCGAAAACGCATAGATCATCGCCAGGGAAAACGTTCGAGAGAGATTAGCTATGGGTTCATTTTCGATTTGGCACTGGATGATCGTGCTGGTGATCGTGCTGCTGGTGTTCGGCCGCGGCAAGATTCCGGAACTGATGGGCGACATGGCCAAGGGCATCAAGAGCTTCAAGAAGGGCATGGCGGATGACGACGTCGCCGAAGACAAGCGCACTGTCGAACACCGTGCCGACGAGACCGTTTCGGCCGTGAAGGAAAAAGCCAGCAAAAGCTGAGCCAGAAAGTTCTAGTCGGAACAGATTGCCATGTTTGAAGTCGGCTGGACCGAAATGCTGGTGATCGCGATCGTCATGATCGTGGTCGTCGGGCCGAAGGATTTGCCCAACATGCTGCGCACCTTCGGTCGCACGACGGCGAAGCTGCGCGCCATGGCCGCCGATTTTCAGAAGCAGTTCAACGAAGCGCTGAAGGAAGCAGAGCTCGACGACGTCAAGAAGTCGGTCGACGAGCTCAGGGGCCTCAGTCCCGTTGCCGAGATCAAGAAGCAGCTCAATCCCTTCGAGCAGGCGGCAGCCGATGTTCGCGCCGGCGTCGACGCGGCGATGAAGCCGAAGCCGGCCCCTGATCCGGCAACGCCCGCACCCTCTACACCCGTGGCGGCCGAGCCGTTGAAGAACGGCGCGACGACCATGCCTGGCGGCGCGGAGGTCGCGCCGGTGACTTTCCCGGCAATGACCGATGAATCGGTGGTAACGCCGTCAACGAGTGCGGCGCCGAAGGCGACCAAGGCTGCGCCGGCAAAGGCAGTGTCGGTTGCAAAAGCGTCGGCCAAGGCTTCGGCTGTGAAAGCTACCGCGCCAGCGAAAGCGGCGGCCGCGCCAAAGGCACCGGCGAAGACCGCTGCGGCCGCAAAGCCTGAAGCGGCGAAGACCGTGAAGCCAGCCGTGGCCAAGACGATTGCTGCCAAGACCGTGGCGAAGGCCGAACCAAAACCTGCGCCAGTGAAGAAGCCGGCAGCCAAAAAGACGGCGGGAGCCGCCAAGTGAGCGTTTCGGACAAGGAAAAGGACGAGATCGAAAAATCGTCCGCTCCACTGATGGAGCATCTCATCGAGTTGCGTCGGCGGCTGATCTGGTCGCTCGGCGGCTTCTTCGTCGCCTTCCTGGTCTGCTTCTTCTTCGCCAAGAAGCTGTTCAACCTTCTGGTCGTCCCGTTCAAATGGGCGACGAAATGGGCGGGGCTCGATCCGCACAAGGTCGAACTGATCTACACCGCGCCGCAGGAATTCTTCTTCACGCAGGTCAAGCTCGCCATGTTCGGCGGCATGGTGATCGCCTTTCCGCTGATCGCCACGCAGATCTACAAGTTCATCGCGCCCGGCCTCTACAGGAACGAGCGCAACGCCTTCCTGCCGTTCCTGATCGCGTCGCCTATCCTGTTCCTGATGGGCGCCTCGCTGGTCTATTTCTTCTTCACGCCGATGGTGATGTGGTTCTTCCTCGCCATGCAGCAGGCTGGCACCGACGATCAGGTGCAAATCTCGCTCCTGCCGAAAGTGTCGGAGTATCTCAGCCTCATCATGACGCTGATTTTTTCCTTCGGCCTGGTGTTCCAGTTGCCGGTGGTGACCAGCCTGATGACGCGCGTCGGCATGCTGTCGTCCAAGGCGTTGGCGGAAAAACGCAAATGGGCGATCGTCATTGCCTTCATCGTTGCCGCCGTGCTGACACCGCCGGATCCGATGAGCCAGATCGGCTTGGCCATTCCGACCATCCTTCTCTACGAGGTCTCGATCTGGGCCGCGCGGTGGATCGAGCGGGATCAGGAAAAGCAGCGGCTGGCGCGCGAGAAGCAGGAAGCCGGCGAGACCGTGGCGGATAAAGCGCCGGACGAGCCTCCAGCGCCGGCTGCTTCGTAAGACAACAGGCAGCGCCGGAAATAGACAGTCGCTGCCCGCTCTATCTTGCATCAATCAAGGATGCGGTTTACGCCCTCTCGCATAGCTGAGGACGGATAAACCATGCTTGACATCAAATGGATTCGCGACAACCCGAAGGCCCTTGTCGAGGCGCTGGTCAAGCGCTCGTGGTCGGCGGCTGAGGCGCAGTCCACGGTTGATGAATTGATCGCCAGGGACGAGGCGCGGCGCGAGCATGTCACCGAGTTGCAGACCAGGCAGGAGCGACGCAACGCCGCCTCGAAGGAGATCGGCAACGCCATGCGTTCGGGCGATGCGGCCCTTGCGGAAAAACTGAAAGCCGAAGTCGGCGAGATCAAGACCTTCATCCAGAATGGCGAGGCGCGCGAGCGCGAGCTCGACAAGGCGCTGAACGACGCGCTTGCCGTGCTGCCCAATGTGCCGTTCGACGACGTGCCGGTTGGCAAAGATGAGCACGACAATGTGGTCAAGCATATCGTTGGAGAAGTGCCGACGCGCCCGAATTGGGTGAAGGAGCATTTCGAGATCGGCGAAGCGCTCGGCATGATGGATTTCGAGCGCGCGGCAAAACTGTCGGGCTCACGCTTCACCGTGCTGAAGGGCGGGTTGGCGCGGATGGAGCGCGCGATCGGCCAGTTCATGCTCGACCTGCACACCAATGAGCACGGCTATGAGGAAATCATTCCGCCGCTGATGGTGCGCGACGAGGTGCTGTTCGGCACCAACCAGTTGCCGAAGTTCGAGGAGGATCTGTTCTTCACGCCGCACGGGGATGGCCGGCTTGGCCTGATCCCCACCGCCGAAGTGCCGCTCACCAATCTGGTGCGCGAGGAAATCACCGCGCATGAAAAGCTGCCACTGCGCTATACGGCGCTGACGCCGTGCTTCCGCTCCGAAGCAGGGTCGGCCGGGCGCGACACGCGCGGCATGCTGCGCCAGCACCAGTTCTACAAGGTCGAGCTGGTCTCGATCACCGACCAGGAATCGTCGATCGCCGAGCATGAGCGGATGACGCAATGCGCCGAGGAAGTGCTGAAGCGGCTCGGCCTGCCGTTCCGGACCATGGTGCTGTGCACCGGCGACATGGGTTTTGGCGCGCGCAAGACCTATGACATCGAGGTCTGGCTGCCCGGCCAGAACGCCTATCGCGAAATCTCGTCCTGCTCCGTCTGCGGCGATTTCCAGGCGCGCCGCATGGACGCCCGCTACAAGGACAAGGACGGCAAGGGCAACCGCTTCGTCCATACGCTGAACGGTTCGGGCACCGCTGTCGGCCGCGCGCTCATAGCTGTCATCGAAAATTACCAGAATGAGGATGGCAGCGTAACCATTCCTGAAGTGCTGCGGCCTTACATGGGCGGTCTAGAAAAGATCGAATCGAAATAATGCGCATTCTTCTGACCAATGACGACGGCATCCATGCCGAGGGCCTGGCGTCGCTCGAACGCGTTGCCCGCACCCTGTCCGACGATGTCTGGGTGGTGGCGCCGGAGCAGGACCAGTCCGGTTATGCGCATTCGCTGTCGATCTCGGAGCCACTGCGGCTGCGCAAGATCGGCGAGAAGCATTTTGCCGTTCGCGGCACGCCGACCGATTGCGTCATCATGGGCGTGAAGAAGATCCTGCCCGGCGCGCCCGACCTGATCCTGTCAGGCATCAATTCGGGCGCCAACATCGCCGACGACGTGACCTATTCGGGAACCGTCGCAGGCGCCATGGAAGGCGCGCTGCTCGGCATCCGCTCGATCGCGCTCAGCCAGGGCTACAGCACTGTCGGCGAGGATCGCGTGGTTCCCTATGAGACCACCGAGGCGCTGGCGCCGGCGCTGCTGAAGAAGCTTGTCGCGACGCCGCTGCCTGATGGCGTGCTGCTCAATGTCAATTTTCCGAACTGCCTTCCCGAGGAAGTCGCAGGCACCGTGGTCACCTCGCAGGGCAAGCTCGTGCACAGCCTCTGGGTCGACGAGCGGCGTGACGGGCGCGGCCTGCCTTACTATTGGCTGCGCTTCGGCCGCGAGCCGGTCGAGGGCAAGCAAGGCACCGATCTCTACGCACTGCGCAACCGCCTGGTGTCGGTGACGCCTTTGCAGCTCGACCTCACCGCTCATGAGATCCGTGACCAATTGAGCAAGGCGCTTGCATGAACCAGGGCTTTCCAATCGACGATCGCGAAGGATTTGCGGCTTTCCTTTTGCGCCTGCGCGGCAGGGGAACGGTGCCGAAGGCGCTGATCGCGGCTTTCGAGGCGACGCCGCGGCGTGGCTTTCTGGCGGCACAATTCCATCAGATCGCCTGGTCGGACCGCATGCTGCCGATCGAATGCGGCGAGGCGATCGAAGGGGCGGACATGCAAGCGGCAGTGATCGCCGCACTCGCCATCGAAGCGGGAAACCGCGTGCTCGAGATCGGCACCGGCTCTGCCTATACCGCGGCGGTGATGTCGCGGCTGGCGGCGCGGGTCGTCACCGTCGACCGCTACAAGACGCTTGTCGAACAGGCCAGGCAACGTTTCGAGGCGCTCGGCATCGGCAATGTCATTGTCCGCCAGGCCGACGGCTCCGGCGGTTTGCCCAATGAAGGGCCATTCGACCGCATCGTTGCCTGGGCCGCCTTCGACAGCCTGCCGCGCTTCCTGCTCGACCAATTGTCGAGCGGCGGCATCGTCATCGCACCGATCGGCCCGGAGGAGGGCGAGCAGGTGCTGGCCAAGCTGACCAAGGTCGGCAGCCGTTTCGAGCGCGAGGATATCGGCCTGGTGCGCTTGCAGCCGATCTTGCGCAGCGTCGCCGCGGTGATCTAGGCGCATTGAGATTCAGGTGAGGCCGGTCTGCAAATGGCTGATATCCGCGCCTCCAGCGCTCGCGTACTGAAGTACGCTCCGCTCCGGTTCTCGGTATCAACCATTTTCGACCCGGCCTGACCTGAATCTCAACGCGCCTCCAGTCCACTCGAAAATGTTTTAAGAAAATTTTCGTCGGATTCTAATGGGTTAACCGACCAGTAACATTAACGCGCTTTAATCCTGTCCAGTTGGTTCAGCGTTTGTGCGGGTTAGTGCGATGCAATTCAGTGTTTTGAAGGCAAATAGTCGCAATCTGGCGCGGGGCTGCGCTGTTCTCATGATTGCAGGCGCGGCGGCAGGGTGCAGTTCCCAGGCTTCGCGGTTCAACAGTGTCGATGACGTCTTCACCTCTTCGACCAACAATCAGCGCGCCATCATCAACAAGCAGGACGCCGTGCAGCCCTATCCGGGCGACGTCTCGGCCGCTCCGCTCGATGGCAGCCATACGCAGTCGGTGAGCCGCTCCAGCCTCGATCCGGTCTCCAGCCGGCCGTTGCCACCGCCCGCCACAGCCCAGGCGCAGCCAGAGCCGGCACTCGCGCCTGCCGCCAATCCGGTGCGTGTCGCATCGGCGCCGGCCATGGTCCGGCCGGCTCCTCATGTCGACAGGACGACGACCGGCACCGTCGCGCCGGCCGCGAAGCCGTTCAAGGAAGCGCAGCCCGATGCGCCGAAGGTGGCGGAGGCGGGCAGGCCGCACGCGACCGAGATCGTCGTCAGGGATGGTGAGACCATTTCCGGCCTGGCAGCGCATTATAAGGTGCCGGCCGATGTCATCATGAAGGTGAATGGCCTCAGCCCGACCAAGGGGCTGAAGAGCGGCCAGAAGATCGTCATCCCGGCCTATGCCTATTCGAGCAAGGCCGAGCCGAAGGTCGCCGATGCAAAGCCGGCGAAGGACGGGAAGCATGACCTGCCGGCCACCGCGCCGGACAAGGTCGCGGTGCTGCCGCAGCAGCCGAAGCTCAAGGAAGGCAAGGCTGCCGCTCAGGTCGACACGTCGGTCGCCGCAAGCCAGCCCAAGGAGCCCAAGCCGACGCAGGTAGCTAAGGCAACCGGCGCCCCCGGTACCTATACGGTCCAGTCGGGCGATACGATGTCGTCGATCGCCAGGAAGACCGGTGTCGGTGTCGTTGCGCTGAAGCAGGCCAACGGCATGAAGGATGGCTTGCTCAAGATCGGCCAGACCTTGAAGGTGCCGGCCGGCGGAACTGCGACTGTCGCCAGCGTCAAGCCGGCGAAGGTCGATCCGGTGACGACGGCAACGACGCAGCCTGCGGCAAAGACGACGCCGTCGGAAACGCTGGCATCCTACACGCCGCCGAAGAAGGATGCGAAGGTCATCCAGCAGGCCGAGGACGACGACGCGGTGGCGCCGGATGCCACGGGCATCGGCAAGATGCGTTGGCCGGTGCGCGGCCGGGTGATCTCTGGTTTCGGATCCGGCAAGGACGGCGTCGACATCGCCGTGCCCTCGGGCACGCCGATCAAGGCGGCCGAGAACGGCGTCGTCATCTACGCCGGTGACGGCCTCAAGGAATTCGGCAACACGGTGCTGGTGCGCCACGAGAACGGACTGGTCACTGTCTACGGCCACGCCAGTTCGATCGAGGTTCAGCGCGGCCAGAAGGTCAAGCGCGGACAGGAAATTGCGCTATCTGGCATGAGCGGTACGACGGACTCGCCGAAGCTGCACTTCGAGGTGCGCAAGAACTCGGCCCCGGTCGATCCCTCGACCTATCTCGAATAGAAGAAAAAAAAGCAATTTTGCGGGCCGTCTGACCTCCAGTCCAGCCCGCCGGCTCAGCCCGCCCCGCAAGGAGCGGGCTTTTTCAGTTGCTGCCCAACACCTATTCCCTCAAGGCTCAAAGATGATCACGCAGCGTGTCGGCTATCATCGTCTCAAGGCTGCTCGCCTTCACGCCGAGAAGCGTGTTGCGACGTCGGGTCGAACGTGCGCGCATTCTGCTGCGGCAAGGCGATCTCAACACAAGCGAGGTGGCGGAATTGACGGGCTTCGCGCACCCACACACCTAGCGCATTGGATGCGCCGCGAGATCGGCCAAACGCCGCGTGACTTGCGACGGGCGCAGCCGCCCAAATGATCTTGACGTTAGATGGCGTTGGCGACGCAATCCGATGCATCAATCCTTGAGTGGCTTGCCTAGCCGGCCTGCCAGGTCCTGCGTGAACTGCCAGGCGACGCGGCCGGAGCGGCTGCCGCGGGTCGTTGCCCATTCCAGCGCCTCGGCGCGCAACTGCTCGGGGTCGACGTCGAGGCCGTGATGGCTGGCATAGCCGTTGATCATGTCGAGATATTCGTCCTGCGAGCATTTGTGGAAGCCGAGCCACAGGCCGAAACGATCGGACAGCGAGACCTTTTCCTCGACCGCCTCCGACGGGTTGATGGCGGTCGAGCGCTCATTGTCGATCATGTCGCGCGGCAACAGATGGCGGCGGTTCGAGGTGGCGTAGAAGATGACGTTGGCCGGGCGGCCTTCGACGCCGCCTTCGAGCGCTGCCTTCAGCGACTTGTAGGACGTGTCGTCATGGTCGAAGGACAGATCATCGCAAAACAGGATGAAGCGGAAGGGAGCCGCCTTCAGCAAGCCCATCAGCTTTGGCAGCGTGTCGATGTCTTCGCGGTGGATCTCGATCAGCTTGAGCGGCAGGTCGGACCTGGATTGTTCGTATTTGGCTTTGGTATTGATTTCCGCGTGCACGGCCTTGACCAGCGACGATTTGCCCATGCCGCGCGCGCCCCACAAGAGCACGTTGTTGGCCGGGTGGCCGGCGGCGAAGCGCTCGGTGTTGTCGACCAGGATGTCGCGGACACGGTCGACGCCGCGGATCAGGCCGATGTCGACGCGGTTGACCTTGCGCACCGGCTCAAGATAGCCGGGATCGGCCTGCCAGACGAAGCAGTCGGCCTCGCCGAGGTCGGTTTGGGGCACCGGCGGCGGGGCGAGGCGGCTGACGGCCTCGATCAGCCTGTCGAGTTTCTTGTTGAGGGCGTCGATGCTGCTGTCGGTCATTTCAGGTCTTTTGCTTCGTTTCCTCGGGCAGGTGGAAGCGATCTTTTCGAATCCGTCGGGTTCGAAACTGGTTCCAACCTTTTGTTCGAGCGTGATCTTTTCGGAAAACCGGCTCGCGCTTTTCGCGATCCTGCTCTAACACGGCTCAACAGGCCGGAAAAGCAGCCGATTTGCCGGGCCGCGCAGTTGCATTGACAACTTTACCGACTATATTCCGGCCAAATTTCAAGGGGGCCGTTCGCGGCCGTTTTCAAAATTCAGGAGTACCTCGATGTTCGTGACACCGGCATACGCCCAAGGCATCGGCGGCGCCTCTCCCGATATGTTCATCAGCATTTTGCCGTTTGTCCTGATTTTCGTGATCATGTATTTTCTGATCATCCGCCCGCAGCGCACGCAGCTGAAGAAGCGCGGCGAGATGCTGGCGGCGGTCCGTCGCGGCGACACGGTCGTCACCGGCGGCGGTTTCGTCGGCAAGGTGACGAAAGTGATCGACGACAATGAGCTCGAGATCGATCTCGGCGGCGGCACCAAGGTGACGGCGCTGCGCTCGACAATCGCCGATGTGCGCGTCAAGGGCGAACCGGTGGCCAACCAGAACGCCAAGAAATAACCCAATTCAAGGCGGAGCGATCCGCGGACACGCTCTGACGGACGACGCCATATGCTGTATTTTTCGCGCTTCAAGATGATCCTGATCTGGGTGGCCGTGGCCATCACAGTGATCCTCGCCGCGCCCAATCTGTTCCCTGCCAGCACGCTGGCCCAACTTCCGAGCTGGGTTCCGAAGCGGCAGATGACGCTCGGCCTCGATTTGCAGGGCGGCTCGCACATCCTGCTGGAGATGAACCAGAACGACCTGATCAAGGATCGGCTGGAGACGACACGCGACGAAATCCGCACACTGCTGCGTGACGCCAAGATCGGCTATACCGGTCTTGCCGGCAACGGGCGGACCTTGCAGGTGCGCATCACCGACCCCGCCCAGCTCGATGCCGCCAAGAAGGCCCTGAAAACCTTGACCGACCCGGTTGCCGCCGGCCTGTTCACCGGCGGCTCCATCCAGGAAATGTCGCTGGATGAATCCGAGCCCGGCCTGCTCAAATTCACTGTGACCGACGCCGGCATCAAATACCGCACGTCGACCGCGTTGGCACAGTCGATCGAGGTGGTCGAGCGCCGCGTCAACGAGCTCGGCACCACCGAGCCTATCGTACAGCGGCAGGGCGACGACCGCATCCTTGTCCAGGTGCCTGGCCTGCAGGATCCACAGCGGCTGAAGGAAATCCTCGGTCAGACGGCGAAGCTGACCTTCCAGATGGTCGACCAGTCGATGCCGGTGCAGGACGCCCTCAAGGGGCGGCCGCCGGCAGGCTCGTCGGTGCTCTATTCCCAGGACGATCCGCCGGTTCCGTATCTGATCGAGAACCGCGTCATCGTATCGGGCGAAAACCTCGTCGACGCGCAGGCGACCTACAATTCGCAGAACAACGAGCCGGTGGTTTCATTCCGCTTCGATTCGAAGGGTGCCGCGCGCTTCGGCCAGGCGACCGCGCAGAATGTCGGCAAGCTGTTCGCCATCATCCTCGACAACCAGGTGATATCGGCGCCGCAGATCCGCGAGCCGATCCTCGGCGGCACCGGCCAGATCTCCGGCAATTTCACCGCCCAGAGCGCCAACGATCTCGCCGTGCTGCTGCGCGCCGGCGCGCTGCCCGCGACGCTGACTGTGATCGAGGAGCGTACCGTGGGTCCGGGCCTCGGCCAGGATTCGATCCATGCCGGCAAGGTCGCCGGCATCATCGGTTCGATCCTCGTCGTCGCCTTCATGTTCGTCGCGTACGGCTTCCTGGGCTTCCTCGCCAACATCGCGCTCGCGGTCCACGTGGCGATGATCGTCGGCGTACTCTCCTTGCTCGGCGCGACACTGACCTTGCCCGGCATTGCCGGTATCGTGCTGACCATCGGCATGGCGGTCGATTCCAACGTGCTGATCTACGAACGCATCCGCGAGGAGCGACGTGCCGGCCGCTCCGTGATCCAGGCGATCGACACCGGTTTCACCAAGGCGCTGGCGACGATCGTCGATTCCAACGTCACCTCGCTGATTGCTACCGTGGTGCTGTTCTATCTCGGCACCGGCCCGGTGAAGGGCTTTGCCATCACCTACGCCATCGGCATTCTGACCACGGTCTTCACCGCTTTCACCTTCACCCGTCTGCTGGTGTCGATCTGGCTGCGTCGCGCCCGCCCGAAGGAGTTGCCGAAGGCGCCGGTGACCTTCGTTCCGCCCGGCACCAAAATCCCGTTCATGGGCATCCGTCGGTGGACGTTTGCGCTGTCGAGCACGTTGTCGATACTGTCGGTGGTGCTGTTCATGAGCGTCGGCATCAATTACGGCATCGACTTCAAGGGCGGCTCGCTGATCGAGGTGCAGTCCAAGAGCGGCGACGCCAATCTTGGCGATATCCGCAACCGGTTGACGGAGCTGAACATCGGCGAAGTGCAGGTGCAGCAGTTCGGTGCGCCGAACGACGTGCTGATCCGCGTCGGCACGCAAGACGCGGGTGAGAATGCCGAGCAGACGGTGATCGACAAGGTCCGCGGCGAGTTGCAGGACCAGTATGATTTCCGCCGCGTCGAGGTGGTGGGGCCGACGGTTTCCGGCGAATTGGCCAAGCAAGGCACCATCGCCATGATCGTCGCGCTGGTCGGCATCCTTGTCTATGTCTGGTTCCGTTTCGAATGGCAGTTCGCGGTTGGCGCCATCGTCGCGACGGTGCACGATGTGGTCATGACGCTCGGCTTCTTCGTCATCACCGGGCTGGAGTTCAACCAGTCATCGCTGGCGGCGATCCTGACTATCATCGGCTATTCGCTAAACGACACGATCGTGGTCTATGACCGCGTTCGAGAGGATCTGCGAAAATACAAGCGAATGCCGCTGCCGCAGCTTCTGAACAACGCCATCAACGAGACGCTGTCGAGAACGACGCTGACCTCCGTCACGACCAGCTTGGCGCTGCTGGCGCTGGTGCTGTTCGGAGGCGAAGTCATCCGCTCCTTCACGCTGGCGATGCTGTTCGGCGTTGTCTTCGGCACCTATTCGTCGATCTTCATCGCGGCGCCGCTGCTGATCCTGTTTAAGCTGCGGCCGCAGGCTTCGGCTGACGAGGAGAAGCCGGTCAACGGCGGCAAGGCGGTCGCGACCTGACGCGCGGCGCCGAAGGGGTGACAAAGTGGTGACCGGCAAAGGCATCGTCATCCGCGAGGCGCACTTCCCTGGCCGCGCGCCGATCGAGGCCTACGGCAATGGCGGCTTCCGCTTTGCCGACATGTCGCATCGCGGCTCGCTCCTGTGCCTGCCGTCAGGAATCCATGGCTGGGAGCCGGCCAATCCGGTAGCGCTGACGGTCGCGGATTTCGACAGGCTGCTGGCCGAGGCGGACAAGGTCGAGATCCTGCTGGTCGGCATGGGCAGGGATTTGAGGCCATTGCCGGCGGCGCTGCGGGCGGCGCTGAAGGATGCCGGCATAGCCTCTGATCCGATGTCGACGGGGGCTGCCGTGCGGACCTACAACGTGCTCCTGGCCGAGGACCGCGCCGTGGCCGCCGCGCTTATCGCCGTCGACTGACATGTCCCAGAACACCGAGATCGTCATGGACACGGTGCGCGCCGCCGACCACGATCGCTATCTCACCGCGCTCTATGCGCCGGCCGACAAGCGCGATGCGCTGTTTTCGCTCTATGCCTTCAATGCCGAGATCGCCGGTATCCGCGATCGCATCCACGAGCCGTTGCCCGGCGAGGTGCGGCTGCAATGGTGGCGGGACGTGATCGCCGCCGGCGGCGAGGCGGGTGCGGGTCATCCGGTTGCCGAAGCCTTGAATGCCACCGTCGCAGCGTTCAAATTGCCGAAACTTGCCTTCGAAAACATGCTCGAAGCCCGCATCTTCGATCTTTACGACGACCCGATGCCGTCGCGCACCGATCTGGAAGGTTATTGCGGCGAGACGGCAGCAGCACTCATCCAGCTTGCCGCGATGGTGCTCGATCCTGTCGAGGCGCCAAGGTTCGCCGAACTGGCGGGCAGGGCAGGCTGTGCGCAGGCAATGACCGGCCTGTTGCTTCTGCTGCCGCTGCACCGCAAGCGAGGGCAGTGTTTTGTCCCGGCCGACATCCTGGCGGCGGCGGGCTCATCGCCGGAGGAGTTTGTCGCTGGCGATGGCGGGCCTGGTGCGCAGCGCGCGGTGGCGGCGATGATGGCGCTGGCGCGCGAGCATCTTTCCGCCTTCGAGCGAGGCGCCGTAGCGCTGCCGGCATCGTTGCGTGTGGCGTTTCTGCCGTTGGCGCTGTCGCGCGCTTATCTCGGCAAGATGGAACGGTCGCGCCAATCACCGTTCGATGGCGTCGTACGGCTGTCCGCCTTGCGCCGGCATTGGCTGCTGCTGCGTCGTGCAAGCAAGGGCTGGCCGGCACTTTGACGTAAAAGTCAACCGTGTTAAGGATTCGGCCGAGCCGAGAACTGTCCCCGAAGACGACAGGCCGGCCGGAGGAAATCCATCCATGAGCTTGCCTGTGCTGGTCGTCCTTGTCGTGTTCGGCATTGCGCTGTCGGTCGCTGCCGTGCATTTCACCGGCGGCAGCAGGACGGCAATGCTTGCCGGCGCAGATCAGGCATTGAGCCGTTTCGGCGAGGATTTTCCCGACGAAGTGGCCGCGAAAGTCCACCTGACGGCGGATGCCAGGACGGCATTCCTGGATATCGGGCACGGGCGCATCGGCATCGTGCACAGCGTCGGCGACTGCTTTTTGACCCGCATCGTCACGGCTGCGGACGTCTCCGTGTCCAACTCCGACGAGACGAACACGATCCTGGTGCGCCTGACGGACTTTACCTGGAAGGGCGGCAGCTTCCGCTTTGCCCGTGCCGGCGATGCTCAAGCCTTGCTGAATGCTCTCAGCGCGCACCAATCAAATTCCACCGCGGAGGCTGCTTGATGGACGACTACAATTTTCCGCAAGTCACCCAGCTGGCGATTCCGTTCTTCGTCGCCGCCATCCTGATCGAGCTTTGGCTGGTGCGCACAGGCCGCGCCAAGGGCTCGTTCGAGACGCGCGACACGCTGACCAGCCTGATGATGGGCACCGGCAATGTCGTCGCCGGACTGCTGCTTGGCGTCGTCTCCTACTGGGCACTGCTGTGGCTGTGGCAGTTCCGTGTCTTCAACCTCGGCCTGTCGGTCTGGGTGTTCCTGGCCGCTTTCCTGCTCGATGATTTGCGCTACTACGTCTATCACCGCATCGCGCACCGGGTGCGCTGGGTGTGGGCCGAGCATGTCAACCATCACTCCAGTCAGCACTACAATCTGTCGACGGCGCTTAGGCAAAGCTGGACCGGCCTGTTCACCTTCATGTTCGTTCTGCAGGCGCCGCTGGTGCTGCTCGGCTTCCATCCGGCGGTGATTGCCTTCACCTTCGGCTTCAACCTCGTCTGGCAGTTCTGGATCCACACAGAGACCATCGGCAAGATGTGGGGCTGGTTCGAATTCGTCTTCAACACGCCTTCGCACCACCGCGTCCACCACGCCACCAATCCGCGCTATCTCGACGCCAACTATGCCGGCACGCTGATCATCTGGGACCGCATGTTCGGCACTTTCGTCGAAGAGTTGGAGGAGGACCGGCCGCGCTACGGCATCGTCAAGAATCTCGGCACCTTCAACCCGCTGAAAGTGGCTTTTCACGAGTGGATCGGCATGTTCAGGGACGCTTTTGCGCCAGGTCTTTCGATTGGCGATCGCATCAACTATCTGATCAAGCCGCCGGGCTGGAGCCATGACGGTTCGCGCGAGACTTCGGAGAGCCTGAAGGCGGCCTATGTCAGGCGAAACCCAAGCGAGGCGGGGAAGCCGGGGCTGCCGATGGCGGCAGGCGGGCCGGGCGAGTAGCGCTACGAGGGCTCGCTCGAACCACCATCGCGCATCAGTGCTTCGTAGTCACGGCCGCCGTAGAAGATGTTGACGATGCGGACGAAATTGTCATTCACGACATAGACGATGGCGGCGGAATGTTCGAAGGGGACAGCTCGTAGCCCCGGCATGATGTCGTCGCGGGGGCGACCCCCGCGAGGGGCGTTACCGATGCCTTGGCAGCGATTTTTGATCCGATCGACAAAACGGTTGGCGATGGTTTCGCTTCCGCTGCTATCGAAGATGTAGACAGCAATCGCTTCGAGATCGGCAATCGCCTCTTCGCTAAGAACGACGGCGAGACGCTGTATCATCGGTGTCTCGCGCGAGTTGCGAAATGCGGCTCTTTACTCTTTCAATTGCATTTTCGAGTGGAACGGCGGGCCTCGTATCCTCGATCGACGCCTTCACCCGCGCCCGGATCGACGCCATCCGTTCGGCGTGCTCTTCCTCTTCGCGCTGGAAGGCGCGCAGCGCCGCGCGGATCACTTCGCTCGCGGAGCCGAAGGAACCATCCTCGACTTTCTCGCGGATCATGCGCGCCATTGCGGGCGTGACAGTGATAGACAGTTTCTCGGCGGATTCCATGGAACAGCTCCCGGCGGGCAGAAGTAGGATACTATCCTACTTCTGCCCGCCGGTCCAATCCGAAAGGCCCGCTATTCGGCTGCTTGCGCTTGCGAGGGCAGGCCTAGCCATTGCCTGCAATCACCCAGCGCGCGCGAGGTAATAGCGTGGCGCTTGGCAACGGTCTTGTCCTTGCCGCGCAGGCGTTTGCCTTCGATCTTCGCCGCTTCGACCGGCGGGAACAGGCCGAAATTGACGTTCATCGGCTGGAATGACCGCTTGCCCGGCTCATCGTCGGAAACGATGTGGCCGCCGGTGATGTGGTTGAGCAGCGCGCCGAAGGCTGTCGTCAGCGGCGGCAGCGACGGCTGCTGGCCGAGCCGCTCGGCGGCGGCGAAGCGGCCGGCGAGCAGACCGATCGCAGCGCTCTCGACATAACCTTCGCAGCCGGTGATCTGGCCGGCGAAGCGCAGGCCAGGCCGCGACTTCAGCTGCAGTGAGCCGTCGAGCAAGGTCGGCGAGTTGATGTAAGTGTTGCGGTGCAGGCCGCCCAGCCGTGCGAAATCGGCGTTTTCCAGGCCCGGAATGGTGCGGAAGACGCGCACCTGCTCGGCATGCTTGAGCTTGGTCTGGAAGCCGACCATGTTGTAGAGCGTGCCCAGCGCATTATCCCGGCGAAGCTGCACCACGGCATAGGCCTTCACCGTCGGATTGTGGGCATTGGTGAGGCCCATCGGCTTCATCGGGCCGTAGCGCAGCGTTTCGACGCCACGCTCGGCCATGATCTCGATCGGCAGGCAGCCATCGAAATAGGGCGTGCCTTCCCATTGCTTGAACTCGGTCTTCTGGCCGTCGACCAGCGCTTGCACGAAGGCGAGGTACTGGTCCTTGTCCATCGGACAGTTGATGTAGTCCTTGCCGGTGCCGCCCGGGCCGACCTTGTCGTAGCGCGACTGGAACCAGCAAATGTCCATGTCGATCGTGTCGAAATGGATGATCGGCGCGATGGCGTCGAAGAAGGCGAGCGCATCGGCGCCGGTCACTTGCGCGATCGACTGGGCCAGCGACGGTGCGGTCAGCGGGCCCGTGGCGATGATTGCCTGGTCCCAATCCGCCGGCGGCAAGCCCGGCACTTCCTCGCGCTGGATGGTGATCAGCGGGTGCGCTTCGAGCTTTTTCGTCACCGCGTCGGAAAAACCGTCGCGGTCGACGGCCAGCGCGCCGCCTGCCGGCACCTGGTTGGCGTCGCCGGCGCCCATGATCAGCGAACCGGCCAGCCGCATCTCGGCATGCAGCAGGCCGACGGCGTTGTTCTCGGCATCGTCGGAGCGGAAGGAATTGGAACAGACGAGTTCGGCCAGCCCATCGGTCTTGTGCGCGTCAGTGCCGCGAACGGGCCGCATTTCATGCAGGATGACCGGTACGCCGGCTTGCGCCGCCTGCCATGCGGCTTCGGAACCGGCGAGACCGCCGCCGATGATATGGATGGGATTTTTGCTCATGAGCGCCGGAATAATCGTTTGGTGCGGCGATTGCAATTGCCGTGCCTGGTGTTGGGCAAACCGCGGAGGGGCGAAACCAGGCGCTGAATACAACAACACCCGCCGGGGGAGGAGGTCCGGCGGGTGTCGTTTTGGGGGTCGACCCTCGGGAGGAGGTGAAGATCGACCGTATCCGTCATTGCCGGGGAGGAGGTCGGCTTTGACGAAATCTCTTTTGCTATCTTTTGAAAGGGGCAAAACCCTTTGGAGCAAATTCATTTGCTCCGGGGAAACAACGCCCGCCGCGGGAGGAGGTGCGGCGGGCGCCGTTTGTGTGGCCAACCCTCGGGAGGAGGTGAAGGTCGGGCCTATTCGTCATTGCCGGGGAGGAGGTCGGCTTTGACGAAATCTCTTTTGCTATCTTTTGAAAGGGCAAAAACCCTTTGGAGCAAAATTCATTTTGCTCCGGGGAAACAACGCCCGCCGCGGGAGGAGGTGCGGCGGGCGCCGTTTTGGTGGTCAACCCTCGGGAGGAGGATAAGGGCTGACCGTTCGCTGGAGGTCGGGGAGGAGGTCGACCCCAGCGAAATTCCTGTTAGATCGCCCGGCGGGCGACGATCTTGATTTCGTCGCGGACGATACCGAGATCATGCAGCTGGCGGTTCGAAAGGCGACCCAGCTCGGTAACCGTCTCGCGATAAACGCGCCAGTTACGATAGTTGCGGATCAGGTTCATTGTCGTTCTCTTTTTCAAAACTGGTTCGGACCATTCGCGGTCCGAAGAATTAGACCGCCTTGCGGGCGACGTAAGGAATGTCGCTGCGGCTGATGCCGAGGTCGGTCAGTTCACGGTTGCTCAGGCGGCTCAGCTCGGACACGGTGTCCCTGTAGCGGCGCCAGTTGCGGTAATTGCGGATCAAGTTCATGGTAGTTCTCGTTTCGTCTTTCTTGCGGATCATTCCGTTTGTGTACGAACCATAAATAGGGGGACCCATATCGATTTAAAAGCGCTATGGCTGCATGGCAGCAATGCAAATTGTGCAATGCAGCATTAACGCGCCTTCACGGACCTGACACAAAGAAGCCAGAATCAGAAAGTGCCGCTGCGTCAAGGGTTTGACCGGGCCGGCTGAAAAAAAGACGAAACTTAGGGGAGAAGCGGGATGGCAGGTTATTCGTCACGAGTAAGGTCGGATATCGCGCGGTGGCGGCAGGCGGGCCTAATCGACGCGGCGACAGCCGATACATTAACGCGTGACGTCGAGGCCAACGAGCGCAATTCGCTCAGTTTCGGTTCGATCCTGGCAATGATGGCCGCCTTGCTGTTCGGCGCCGCCATCCTGATCTTCGTCGCCGCCAACTGGGACGCGATCCCGCGGCTGGCGCGGGTCGTAGCCCTTTTCGCCATCATCCTTGGCGGTTATGTCGGCGGCGCCGTGCTGAAGACGCGCGACCATGCGGCAATTGGCGAGGCCCTGTGGATCGTGGCCGCCGCCGCTTTCGGCGGTTCGATCGCGCTGATCGGCCAAATGTATCATCTCTCGGGCGACGAGGCTTCCGCCCTGATCACGTGGGGCGCCGGCACGGCGCTGGCGGCGGTGGTATTGCGGTCGAACCCGCTGACGGTTGCCGCGGTCGGCATCGCCGATGCCTGGCTGTTCCTGAGAGGGTTCGACTATTTCTATCGCAATGAATTTCCGCACGCCTTCGTCATCATGGCGGCCGTGCTGTTTGCCGTCTCGTTCTGGACCCTCAGCCAGCCGGCACGCCATTTGATCGTCCTGTCGCTCATCTTCTATCTCGTGCTGTTGGCGATGAACCACGCGACGCTGCCCGTGGCGATCCCTCTGGTCATTGTCTCTGCCGCGCTTTTCGCGGCTGCCGTGTTCGCACCGGAGCCGGTCGACAGGATCGTCCAGCTTGGCGGCCGCTTGCCCTTGCACGCACTGCTCGGCTTCCTCACCGGCCTGGCATTCATCCAGTTCGAACTGGCCGACGAGAGCACCTACAACAGCGGCTTTGCCATCGCTTCCGTCGTCGCGCTGGCCGGCATCGTCGCGGCGATCGTGCTGGCAGGACGGGAGAGCCGTGGCCTGCGCTGGCTTGCCTATCTCGGTTTCGCCTTCGAACTCGCCATCATCTATGTGGTGACCTTGCAGTCGATGCTCGACACCGCAGGCTTCTTCCTTGCCGCCGCCGTGCTGCTCGGCATCCTCGCGGTCGTCATCATCCGCGTCGAAAAACGCATGAAGGGTCCAGTCACCACGGGAGCGACGGCATGATGACCGGAAAGCGACTGATCATTTCGGCGCTGGTGCTGGCGCTCGTCCAGATAGGCTTCCTGAGCTGGATCATCGCCGGCCGAGCGGCGATCCTGCGCAACGGCAAGGAAGTGCTGTTGAAGATCGAACCCGTCGATCCGCGCGACCTGCTGCGCGGCGACTATATTATCCTCGGCTACGAGATTTCGCGCATCCCGGTGAAGATGATCGCCAACATTCCAGCCGGCAAATTCTCCAGCGACGAAACGCCGATCGTGGTCCGCCTGAAGAAGGGGGCCGACGGCTATTGGACGGCGACCACCGCCTGGTTCGGCAAGGCGCCGACGCCGGCGGGTACCGACGAGGCGGATATATCAGGACGTGTCACCGAGGGCTGGGATCTTCGCGGGGAGAGCGCGACGATCGCACCGGACTACGGCATCGAGCGCTTCTACCTGCCCGAAGGCGAAGGGATGGCGATCCAGAACGACATGCGGGTGCGCCCCTTCGGGATCAGGCTTGCCCTTGCCAGCGACGGCAAGGCGCAGATCAAGGCGCTGGTCGACGGCGACAAGACGCTGTTCGAGGAGCCGCTGTATTAGAGATAGAGCCTCAGGGTGGCCTGCCACCCGAAGCTCGCTGGAGCGAAGGGTGGTGCGGGTAGAGGGACTCGAACCCCCACGATCTCTCGCCAGAACCTAAATCTGGTGCGTCTACCAGTTCCGCCATACCCGCATTGCCCGGCAATCTCATGTAGCCATCATTCTGTCAATGTCGGGGCGGAAATGTTGGGTCAGGATCAAAGAATGTTGGTTATTGGCCGAAATGCGAAGACTGTTGAAAATTAGCCTCGCGTGTGACAAAAGGCGTGTCAAATGTGACGGGACGCGACGATCCGCTTCTACAGAATGTGATAAGAAGTAGGAAAAACAAGAACTTATTCACATTTTGGAACGCAGTTTGGGAAAGTTTGAGCCGTATTTCCGGTCAAACCGCCAGGTTCCGTCCCAAAAGCCATTCCCGGCAAGACTATACCGGCAGGCTGTAAACGGCAGGGAGCCGTTTGGCAGCCTCATTGGTGAAAACAAAGGTTTTACGATGCAGGTCACCGAAACACTCAATTCCGGTCTCAAGCGCGAGATCAAGATCACCGTGCCGGCTGGTGACATGGAAGCCAAGCTGATGGCGCGGCTGTCGGACGCCCGCAACAAGGTCCGCATCAACGGCTTCCGGCCGGGCAAGGTGCCGGTGCAGCACCTGCGCAAGGTCTATGGCAAGTCGTTCATGGCCGAAGTGGTCAACGAGATCCTCAACGATTCGACCCGGTCGATCATCACGGGCCGCGGCGAGAAAGCGGCCATGCAGCCCGAGGTCATCATGACCGAGGACGAGAAGGAAGCCGAGAAGATCCTGGCCGGTGGCGCCGACTTCGAATTCCGCCTCAACTACGAGGTCATTCCGGCGATCGAGATCAAGGATTTCTCCGACATCAAGGTAACGCGCCAGGTGTACGACGTGCCTGAAACGGAGATCGACGAGCAGGTCAAGCGGGTCGCCGAATCGGCGCGCAGCTACGAGCCGAAGACCGGCAAGGCCGCCGAGGGCGACCGCGTGAGCATCGACTATGTCGGCAAGATCGACGGCGAGGCCTTTGCCGGCGGCGCCGGCAACGATCAGCCGCTGGTGCTGGGCTCCAAGGAATTCATTCCCGGCTTCGAGGATCAGCTTGTCGGCACCAAGGCCGGCGACGAAAAGCAGGTTACGGTGACCTTCCCTGAAAACTACCAGGCGGCTCATCTGGCCGGCAAGGAAGCCACCTTCGACGTCACCGTCAAGGAAGTGTCGAAGCCCGGCGAACTCGAAATCAACGACGAGACCGCCAAGAACCTTGGCCTGGAATCGCTGGAGCGCCTGCGCGAGATCGTGCGCGGCCAGATCGAGAACCAGTTCGGCTCGATGACGCGCCAGAAGGTCAAGCGCCAGTTGCTCGACCAGCTCGATGCGGCTTATTCGTTCGAGGCCCCGTCGAAGCTCGTCGAGGCTGAGTTCAACAACATCTGGGCGCAGGTCAACCGCGATCTGGAAGCGGCCGGCCGCACCTTCGCCGACGAAGAGACGACCGAGGAAGAGGCTCGCGCCGAGTATATGCGTCTTGCCGAGCGCCGCGTGCGCCTTGGCCTGGTGCTGGCCGAGATCGGCGAGAAGGCCGGCGTCACGGTATCGGACGAAGAGCTGCAGCGCGGCCTGTTCGAGCAGGTTCGCCGCTTCCCGGCCAACCAGCAGCAGGAAGCCTTCGAGTTCTACCGCAACAACCCCGAGGCGCTGAATGCGCTGCGGGCGCCGATGTTCGAGGAGAAGGTCGTAGACCATCTGCTCGGCCAGATCTCGGTCACCGACGTCAAGGTCAGCAAGGAAGAGCTGATGGCCGATGACGAGGAAGCGGAAACCACGACCAAGGCCAAGCCGGCCAAGAAAGCCGCGGCCAAGAAGGCTGAAGACAAGAAGGCCGACGCCAAGTCTGGCGATGAGGCGGGAGAGCCGAAGAAGAAGGCTGCGCCTAAGAAGAAGGCGGCCGCCAACGACGCCGAATAAGTCTCGGCACTTGATGAAATTGACGAAGGCCGCCTCCCGAGGCGGCCTTTTTCGTTGCGAAACTGCAACAGGCGGCCGGCTTCTCAGGCCGTGGCACTTGGCGATACCAAGCGTTGATCACTATCTGCGCTTCTGCTGCAAATTCCTGGAGGGGGCGTTGAGCCTATTCTTCGAAACGGGGCGTGCTGTCGTCCTGACGCTCATCCTGGCCTTCGCCTGCAATCTTGCCCCCGCCGACGCGATTGCCGGCGACTGGCGCTTCGGCACGGCTGACGATGGGCTGGTCACGGCTTCGCTCCATGCCACCAACAAGCTGATCACCGGCGGTGGCGCCTTGAGCTACAGCCCGGTCCTGACCATAGCCTGCCGGGCAGGCGAACCGCGCTGGACCGAATGGCTGCAATTGAACGACGCGGTTTCGGCCAGCCGCAAGATCACGATGTCGGTTGCCGTCGACGGCGACAAGTTCGACGAGAGTTGGTCGGTCGGGTCGCGCGGCAGGATGCTGGTGCTTGACGGCGCCGATGCGATCAAGCGCCTCGTTTCCGCAAGCCGGCTGTCGCTTTCCTGGCGGTTCGGACTGTTGTCAGGGCGCGGCCAGGCGGATTTCGACCTTGCGGGGTTTGAAGAGGCGGTCGAGCAGATCGCCGGGAACTGCCATACCGATCCGCCATAACTATCGTCCTCGACCCTGGGCGAAAGCCGAGCAGGCTTCGCAGTCCTATTTCAGCAGGCCGACCAGGATGTCGAAGGCCGCGTCGATATCGGCGCGGATCGCCTGGCGGACGGCTTCGACATCGCGGTTGCGCAATGCCGCGAACATCTCCTGGTGGTGCTCGTTGGCGGTCGAGTAGTTTCCGGAATCATGCAGCATGTTGAAATAGGGGCTGATCTGCAGCCACAGGTTCTCGATGATGTTGAGGATGTTCTCGGACCCCGCCGCCCGGTAGATGGAGAAATGAAAGGCGTAGTTGGCGCGCAGATAGGATTTGACGTCTCCCGCCGCGTTGGCCTGTTCGAGCGCATTGAGGTGCAGGCCGAGCTGCGCGATGCCCTGGTCGTCCATGCGCTCGGCCGCCCATGCGGCGGCGATCGCTTCGATCTCGAAGCGGACATTCCTGAGATCGATGAGGCGTGCGCGGCTGAGCGCGGGAATTCCGATCGAGCGGCCTGAAACAACCATCAAGGCGTTGGCCGCCGTCAGCCGCCGCAACGCTTCCCTGACCGGCATCGGACTGACTCCATAGGCGTCGGCCAGGCTTTGCACGGTCACCATCTCGCCAGGCACGATGCTGCCGTCGAGGATCAATTCGGTGACATGGCGATAGACCCTGTCCTGCAGGGTTTCCCTGGACAGGGGCACGATCTCGACACCAGGCTTCCTGAACGCCGCTCCGGCCATCTCCCCATCAACCTTTCCGCGCAAGGCCGCGCCACCAACCCGTTCCCGGAATGCAAGGTTCCGGCAGCGGCGTCAAGCGTCCGCGACTGTCGCCTGGCCGTCAAGACATATCATCATTGATCTTTGATCAAATCGTGGTACGGTTTTCAATATCGGATGGCGAGGGCTAGCTTTCGTGCCCTCGGGAGGCATTCGGTCATTCGGATCGGGAGGAATTTCACATGGGTATCGGATTGAAAGTCCGGCGGCTCACGCTGCTGGCAGGCATGGCTATGTGTACTTTTGGCATGTCCGCGGCTGACGCGGCCCAGAAGCACAAGATCTTTCTCAGCATGAGTTATATCGGCAATGACTGGCAGGCGGAGGCAGCCAACATGGTCAAGGCCATCGCGGCCCACAAAAGCCTGGCCGACAAGGTCGACCTGCAGGTCCAGGTCGCAGGACCCAATGCGCAACGCCAGATCCAGCAGATCAACGCCATGGTGCAGAGCGGCGCAGAGGCGATCGTCGTGTATCCGATCTCGCCGACGGCGCTCAACCAGGTCGTCAAGAATGCCTGCGACAAGGGCGTGAAGGTCTTTGCCTATGACGCCGAGATCACCGAGCCTTGTGCCTACAATGTCCATATCGACCAGCTGGAAGCGGGCAGGGTGACCGCCGAATGGCTCGTCAAGAAGCTCAACGGCAAGGGCAACATCATCGCCATCACCGGTGTTCCCGGAACATCCGTGGACGACCAGCGCACCAAGGCCGCCAAGGAAGTCTTCGCCAAATATCCCGACATCAAGATCGTCGGCGAGGCTGTCGGCATGTGGAGCCAGGCGGTCGCTCGAACCGAACTCTCCAAGATCCTCGCCACGCGCAGTTGGGGCGATATCAACGGCCTGTGGATGCAGGTCGGCTGCTTCACCGCCAACTCCATGCAGCTCGAGACCGGCAAGAAGGACAGCGAACTCCTGCCTTGCGCCGGCGAGGGCTCGAATGGCGGCCGCATCCAGATGCTGCCGGAGGGCACCGAAGTCGAAGGTGCCGCTCCTCCCTATGCACCGGCGGGCGCGCAACGCATTTCCTATGCCTCGCCGCCCTATTCCGGCGCGTTGGCGTTGAAGCTTGCCGTCGAGGCGATCGAAGGCAAGGACGTGCCGAAGACGACGATCCTGCCGTTGCCGGTCGTCACCAACGAGACGATCAAGCTTTGCAACGAGGGCACCTGGGCGGAGATGAAGGCCGGCTGCAACGTCTTCAAGCCGTCACTGGTTTCCAATCCCGGCTGGTTCGCTTCGATCTTTTCGGACCAGACGCCCGAGATCGGCCTCAACGCCGCACTCGTCGGACAGCCCGAAAACTAGCCTCCCAAGGCAAACCCAGACGGTGCGCGGACATCTTGTCCGTGCATCGTCGATCCGCGCTAATGCGTGTCGCCCAGAAATGCGCAGCCCGGCGATCGAGGACATGACAGAACACCCAGCGCTTCCCGCCATCGAGATCGACGGCATCGGCAAGGCCTTCGGGCCAACGGTCGCGCTGGATGGCGTGTCGTTCCGCATCGCGCCCGGCAGCGTCCATGCGCTGCTGGGCGAGAACGGAGCCGGCAAGTCGACACTGGTGAAACTGCTGTCCGGGCTGGTGCGGCCGAGTGCCGGCCATGTCCGTGTCTTCGGCAAGGAGATCGGCTACGGCGCACCGCGCGCGGCACACGCGCTGGGCGTGCAGACGGCGTTCCAGGAGATGACGCTGGTGCGCGACCTCTCGGTCCTCGACAACATGCTGATGCCTTATGCTCCGGTCGGCATCTCCGGCCTGATCCGGCGCGCGGCGGCGCGCAAGGCGGTCCGTCGCCATATCGACGAACTCGGCTTTTCCGTCGATCTCGATGCCGAGGTCGGCGAGCTCGAGCTTTCCGTGCGCCAGAAGATCGAGATCGCGCGCGCCGTCTACCGCAAGCCACGCATCCTGCTGCTCGATGAGCCGACCTCGACGCTCGCCGGTCGCGATGTCGAGTGGCTGGGCGACATCATCGCCAGGCTGAAGGCGGCAGGCACCACCATCGTCTTCATCACCCATCGCATGCGCGAGGTTCGCGCTTTTTGCGACACGCTGACGATCCTGAGGAATGGCCGCCATATCGTCACAGCGCCGGTTGCCGATGTCTCGGACGCCGACGTCATCGAAAAGATCATCGGCCGCAGCATCGAACAGACCTTTCCGCCCAAGCCCGATGGCGCCCAGGCTTTCGGTCCGCCGGTCCTGGGCGTGCGTGACTTGAAGGTCGGGCGCAAGCTCGACGGCGCGAGCTTCGATCTGCGCCGCGGCGAGATCCTCGGCATTGCCGGGCTGCAGGGTATGGGCCAGCAGGATCTGTTCCTGGCCTGCTTCGGCATGGCCGAAATCACCCGCGGCGACGTCCTTGTCGATGGCCGAAAGGTCTGGCTCGGCTCTCCGGCGGATGCCTTGCTGCCCAATATGGCCATCGGCCTGGTGCCGGAGGACCGCAAATCCGAAGGCCTGTTCCTGAAACTGCCGGGTAGCCAGAACGCCACGCTGCCGGTGGTGTCGCGCTTCACACGCTTCGGCCTTGTCGATGTTGTGGCCGAGACGCGCGCCGTCGAGGCGGCGTTCGCAACCGTCGAGGTCGACCGACGGGCGCTGTGGACGCGGGCCGGGGCTTTTTCCGGCGGCAACCAGCAGAAGATCGCCATCGCCAAATGGCTGGTGGCGCAGAGCCGCATCCTGCTGCTGTTCGACCCCACGCGCGGCATCGATGTCGGCACCAAGCACGAGCTCTATGTGATGATGCGAAACTACGTCGCCGCCGGCGGCTCGATCCTGCTGCACTCGACCGAGATTCCCGAACTGGTCCACCAGTGCGACCGGGTCCTGGTTCTCTATGACGGGCGCATCGCGGCCGAGCTCGAAGGCGACGCCATCGCCGAGCCTGCCATCATGCGGCCGGCGCTTGGACATGGCGGGGATATAGCCGCATGAGCAGCGTTTCCCCCTCTGCTTCCGCCGGATTCGGCCTGCGCCGTGCGCTGATACGCAATCGCGGTGCACTGATCGCCGCGGGCGTCCTTGCGATCCTGCTTTTCATCGTCGACTGGATCAGCGCCGGGCCGCTGACCTATTTCGACGTGTCGTTCCTGTCCAGCGGCGGCGCGACCTCTGCGCTCGCGGCGATCGGCCAGACGATCGTGATCCTGTCGGGCGGGTTCGACCTGTCCGCCGGCGCGGTGATATCGCTGGTCAATGCCGTGCTGGCATCGAGCATGGATCCGATGGCGCCAGGCGCAAGCCTCCTCTTGTGGACGGCCGTCGGCATCGGCGTCGGCATGGCGGTCGGTGCCTTCAACGGCTTCTTCATCGCGGTGTTACGCATGCAGCCCATCGTGGTGACGCTGTCCACCATGTTCATCCTGCAAGGCGTGACGCTGCTGGTGATGGACAAGCCCGGCGGCTTCGTGTCGCCCGATCTCGGCACCTTCTATTTGGGCGACGCGATCACCGGCTGGCTGCCAATGCCGCTGGTGGTGATCGGCGTCGTCCTGCTCGCCTGGTTTTGGCTGAAGGGAACCCGTTTCGGCACGGCGCTTTATGCGGTCGGCAGCGATGCGGATTCGGCTGCCGCAGTCGGCATCAACGTCGTTATGGTGCGCTTTGCCGTCTATGTGATCGCCGGCGGCTGCTACGGCCTTGCCGGCGTCTTCATCAGCGCGCAGACCGGCAGCGGCGACCCGCTGGTCGGCAATCCGCTGCTTCTGTCTATGTTCGCGGCGGTGGTCGTCGGCGGCACGCGCCTGGGCGGCGGGCAGGGTGGTCCGGTGGGCACCGTCTTCGGTGCCTACATCCTGATGATGGTGGTGAACATCCTGCTGGTGCTCAATGTATCGGCCTATTATTCGACCATCGCCGAAGGCACCATCCTGGTGCTGGCGGCCCTTGCCGGATCCCTGTCTCACGCATCGGTGCTTGCCGTGCAACTGCGCGCGGCGCGCGCCCGGCTGGCCGCCTGGCGAGCGGGTATTCTGCCCTCGCAGCTTGAACCGATCGACCGGCGGCTCAAGATTGCCGGACCCTCGCATGGCAAACCCGACACGGTGTCTCCGCGTCCCGCCTTCCATGTTCGCAACGCGGAGACGCTGCGCTACGCGCTGCCCGCCTATGTCTGCCTGCTTATCATCGTGGTCATCACCCAGATCTGGCTCGGCCGTGCCATCCTCAATCCCGGTTACTGGAATTCGCTGCTGGTGCTGTCGTCCTTTCTCGCCGTGCTGGCGCTCGGACAGGGAACGGTCATCCTGACGGGCGGCCTCGATCTCTCCGTGCCGTGGACGATCGGTATTTCCGGCATCATCCTGGCCGGCATGGTCAACGGCTCCGACACAGCGCTCCTCTACGCCTTGCCAGTCGTGCTGGTGATGGCCTGCGCCATCGGCTTCGCCAACGGCTTCGGCATCGTCTATCTCGGCATCTCGCCGATCGTCATGACGCTTGCCACCAACGGCATCCTGCAAGGCTTCGCACTGCTCTATTCGCAGGGTACGCCGGCCGGTTTTTCCTCGCCAATGCTGCGCTGGTTCATGACCGCCAGGCTCGGTTTCGTGACCCCGGTGGTCCTGCTGATGGTCGTCTTCGTGGTGGTGGCGGTGCTGTTGCTTGGACGCACGCCGTTCGGGCGCCGGGTTTACGGCATCGGCAATGGGCTGCGCGCGGCGCGCCTGTCCGGCATCGGCGTCGAGCGCACGTTGATCCTGGTCTATATGCTGTCGGCAGTCTGCGCCGCTGTCGTCGGCATCATGCTGACCGGCTTCTCTGGACAGGCGAGCCTCGGCATGGGCGACGACTATCTCTTGCCGTCGATCGCCGTCGTGGTGGTGGGCGGTGCGCTGATCACCGGCGGGCGCGGCCATTATCTCGGCATGCTCGGAGGCGTGCTGCTTTTGACGGCGCTGCAGATGCTGCTGGCCGGTACCACGCTGCCCTACGCCACGAGGGCAATTCTCTACGGACTGGTCGTTCTGGGCGCCGTCATGGCGTTGCGCGAGCGGCAGTTGCAATGAAAAGGACGGAACGATGAGCGCAAAGGCACCTCAAACGGCGGACGAATTCCTGGCCGGTCTGAAAGGACAGCGCGTGCTGGTGACGGCGGGCGCCGGCGGCATTGGCTTTGCCATCGCCGACACGCTCTCGCGGCTTGGCGCGCGTGTCGTCGTCTGCGACGTTTCCGACGAGGCACTGGCTGCCGCGCCTGGCAAGATCGACCTCGTCACGGCGGTCAAGGCCGATGTCTCGCGCGACGATGACGTCGACCGGCTGTTCGAGGCGGTCGAGAAAAAACTCGGCGGGCTGGACGCACTGATCAACAATGCCGGCATCGCCGGGCCGACCGGTGGTGTCGACGAGATCGAGCCGGACGACTGGCGGCGCTGCATCGACATCTGCCTCACCGGCCAGTTCCTGTGTGCACGGCGTGCCGTGCCGCTGATCAAGGCGGCGGGCGGCGGCTCGATTGTATCGATGTCGTCGGCGGCCGGCCGCCACGGCTATGCCTTTCGAACGCCCTATTCGGCGGCCAAGTTCGGCGTCATCGGTTTCACCCAAAGCCTCGCCAAGGAGCTGGGGCCGCACGGCATCAGGGTCAACGCTATCCTGCCGGGCATCATCGAAGGGCCGCGCATCGAGGGCGTCATCTCGGCGCGCGCCAGGCAGGTCGGCATCAGCCACGAGGAGATGACCGCGCGCTACCTGCAGAACATCTCGCTGCGCCGCATGACCAGTCCCTATGACGTCGCCTCCATGGTCGCCTTCCTGCTGTCGGACGCCGGCATCAACATTTCCGGGCAGTCGCTCGGCGTCGACGGCAACGTCGAAACGCTCTAGGGAGGGCCGATCCATGGCAAAGGTTGCGATTGTCGGCAGCGGTTTCATCGGGCGGGCCTGGGCGATCAGCTTCGCTCGCGCCGGCCATGACGTGCGGATGTGGGACCAGTCGCCCGCCGCGACGGGCGGCGCGCGCGATTACATAAAAGGCGTGCTTGGCGATCTTTCCTCGAACGACCTGCTGCGCGGGCAGTCCGTCGACACCGTGCTTGGCCGCATCGCCATCGCGGCCGAACTGGAGGAGGCGCTGGCCGGGGCAATCCATGTCCAGGAGAACACGCCTGAAAACCTCGATGTGAAGCGGGAAGTGTTCTCCCTGATCGACAGTCTGGCCGGCCCGCAAACGGTGATCGCCAGTTCCACCTCGGCGCTGTTGCCGTCGAAGTTCACTGACCATCTAAAGGGACGGCACCGCTGCCTGGTGGTGCATCCGATCAATCCGCCCTACCTCATTCCGGCGGCCGAGGTGGTGCCGGCGCCATGGACGTCGGCCGAGACGCTGGAAAGAACCCGTGCCTTCCTCATCGATGCCGGCCATGCGCCGCTGTTGATGAAGCGCGAGCTCGACGGCTTCATCATGAACCGCCTGCAGGGCGCCTTGCTGGAGGAAGCCTTCCGGCTCGTCGCGGACGGCTATGCCAGCGTCGAGGATGTCGACATAGGCATCCGAGACGGGTTGGCGCTGCGCTGGTCGTTCATGGGGCCGTTCGAGACCATCGACCTCAACGCGCCCGGCGGCGTGCGCGATTATGTCGATCGCTACCAGGGCATCTATTCCAACATTTTTCCGCAGATGCTTCGCCGGGTCGACTGGGCGGGCGAGGTCATGGCAACCGTGGAGGCCGAGCGCAGCAAGCGACTGCCCAGGGAAAATCTGGGCGGGCGGCAGGTCTGGCGGGACCGCCGGCTGATGGCGCTGGCGGCACACAAGAAAAAATCGGATCAGGAGTTCGGACAATGAAAGAAACCAGCCGCAAGCCCGGCGCAACGGCGACCAGGGGCAAGGTCATCATCACCTGCGCGGTGACGGGGGCGATCCACACCCCGACCATGTCGCCCTACCTGCCGATCACGCCGGACCAGATCGCGTCGGAGGCGATCGCCGCGGCCGAGGCCGGTGCCGCGATCCTTCATCTGCACGCGCGAGACCCGGAGACCGGCAAGCCCGACCAGACACCCGAGGCCTTTGCCCGCTTTCTGCCACGCGTCAAGCAGGGCACCAATGCCGCCATCAACATCACCACCGGCGGCAGCCCCTACATGAAGGTAGAGGAGCGCGTGCGTCCTGCCGCCCAGTTCAAGCCGGAAGTCGCTTCGCTCAACATGGGCTCGATCAATTTCGGCCTCTATCACCTCGCCGACAAATACGAGACCTTCAAGTTCGACTGGGAAAAGCCGCATCTGGAGGCGACGCGCGACCTCGTCTTCCGCAACTCGTTCAAGGACATCGAGTACATTCTGACGACCTGCTACGACAATGGCACGCGCTTCGAGTTCGAGTGCTACGACATAGCCCATCTCTACAACCTCGCCCATTTCGCCGATCGCGGGCTGGTTAAGCCGCCATTCTTCGTGCAGTCGGTGTTCGGCCTGCTCGGCGGCATCGGCACCCATCCGGAAGACGTCGCCCATATGAAGCGCACCGCCGACCGGCTGTTCGGCGACCAGTTCCGCTGGTCGGTGCTCGGCGCGGGCGCCAGCCAACTGCGCATCGCCGCGCAATCGGCGGCACTCGGCGGCAACATCCGGGTCGGGCTGGAGGACAGCCTGTGGGCCGGCAAGGGCAAGCTCGCCAAGTCGAACGCCGAACAGGTTGTGCTGGCGCGCAAGATCATCGAGGGGCTCGGCATGGAGGTGGCGACGCCGGACGAGGCGCGCGAAATCTTGTCCCTGAAGGGTGGCGACAAGGTTGCCTTCTGACGCGGGCCGACCAATCGCCGCGCGGGCGTCAATAGAGAGGAGGACAGCATGAAGATCGAAGTCGTGGTGGATGTGAAGACCACCTTGGGAGAGGGGCCGCTTTGGGACGTCGAACAGGAGCGCCTTTACTGGATCGACAGTTTCGACGGGCGGGTGTTCCGAGCGACCGCCGACGGGCGTGAAATCCGCTCCTGGGACGTGCCGATGAAGATCGGCTCAATGGCGCTGCGCAGGGACGGCGGCGGCGCCGTCGTCTCACTGCAGCGCGGCTTCCATCTGCTCGATTTCGCCACCGGCGAGGTGACGCTGATCCATGATCCGGAGCCGGACAAGCCGATGAACCGGCTGAACGACGGCAAGGTCGACCGGCGCGGGCGCTTCTTCGCCGGCTCGATGGATACGATGGAGGAGGGACCTTCAGGCGGGCTCTACCGGCTCGATCCGGATTTTTCCGTCACCCGGATCGATTCCGGCATCATCTGCTCCAACGGCCCTTGTTGGAGCCCCGACGACCGCACCTTCTACTTCGCCGACACCTGGACCGGCGAGATCTGGGCCTACGACTACGACATCGCCACCGGTGCGGCCACGAACCGCCGCACCTTTACCCGCGTCGACACCAGCAGGGGCGGTGCGGCGGATGGCTCGACCGTCGACGCCGAGGGTTATCTGTGGAATGCGCTGGTCTATGACGGAAGGCTGGTGCGCTATGCGCCGGACGGCACTGTCGACCGCATCGTCGACATGCCGGTGAAAAAGATCACCAGCGTCATGTTCGGCGGGCCGAAGCTCGACACGCTCTACGTCACCTCGATGGCCAAGCCGCCGCTGCCGCGCTTTCCTGGCGACGGTGTCCTGCGCGGCAGCCTGTTCGCCATCACCGGCCTCGGCGTTGCCGGCGTGGCGGAGCCGCGGTTTGGCGGGTGAAGTTCGGCGCACGACGGATCGCCCAAGCCGCCGCGGATAGCCGCTCTTTACCTTCAGCAACCAGCAATGCCGCCGGCAAACCGGCGGCATTGCTGGTTGCTCCTGCCGTTTTCCGATCGTGACGTCCTTAAGGCGTCGTTTCCGCTTCGATCTTGGTAGCCGTCTGGTCGATCTTGTCGGCAAGGACTCCTTGGGCCCAAGTCGTGACCTCGGCGTCTATGGGCTTGTTGGCCATGTTTGCCAGCGCAGCGTCGAGTGATGCCTGATCGGTGCCGACGGTCGCCGTGGTAGCTGCTGCCTCAGCTTCGGCGGCGGCCGCGTTGGCGTCGGCGACAACGGCCGTCTGAGCCGTGATCTGCTCATTCAAGGCTTGGATCTGTGTGGCGTTGGCGACAGGGTCCACCTGCGCTGCCGTCAGCTGCGCATTCAGGTCATCCAGTTTGGCCTGGGCCGCTGCCGCTGTGGCTGCCGCGGTCTCAGCCGCGGCTTGCGCGACCTTGGCTTTCGCGGATTGGGTCACGAATGCCTGAATACCGGCGAACTTCTTGCTCTTGGAGTTCATATAGGCGTTTATGTTGCGCTGCAGAGAGTTCAGCCGGCCAAGCTTGGCGTGGATGTTCTTGTCCTTGGTCACCGACGAGACCTGCGTGCTCGTGTCGACCGTCGTGTCCTTTTGCGCCTTGGCTACCTGCCCCGGGGCCGACGACGACTTGCCATGCGTAGCGCTGCTGTTGCCGTGCGCGGCGCCTGAATTGCCACCGCCGTTGCCGTTGCCACCGCCGTTGCCACCGCCATTGCCACCGCCGTTACCGCCGCCATTGCCACCACCGTGCCCGTTGCCACCGGCGAGCGCCGGAGTTGCCAGGAGCGCCAGTGAGGCAAGGGCCGCAAACAAAGTTTTTCGGGTTGTCATGGTAATCTCCTCGAGGAATCGCCATCCGCCCGACAGCTAAGAAAGGGTCGTATGAGAAATCGCTAATTCTACAGAGTAAACTTTAGTCAAATGCCGTATCAATACGCGAGCCCGCAGCCCGCAGACGTGGTAACGGTTTGATAATACAAAGAAATCGGCGCCATAAAGCTGATGCAGTACTGAAGTCCCATGTCGGCGGGACCTTGGTCCTAGTTGCCAACCGCGGCACTGCTGCGCCAAGCGCGAACGCCTGGTTTCGTCTTGGCGAAGACGATTTCACGACAAGTGTTTTGTTGCCCTAGATCAGCAACAAACCCTTCATGCTGGCGTATCCCTTTCGCCCGATGATGAGGTGATCGTGCACGGAAATTCCGAGGGGCTTGGCCGTATCGATGATCTGCTTGGTCATCTCGATGTCCGCGCGCGATGGCGTTGGGTCGCCTGACGGGTGATTGTGGACCAGGATAATCGCGGTCGCCGACAGTTCGAGCGCCCGCTTGACCACTTCCCTGGGGTAGACGGGCGTGTGATCGACCGTGCCCGTCTGTTGCACCTCGTCGGCGATCAGCGCGTTCTTCTTGTCGAGGAACAGGATGCGGAACTGCTCGCGCGCCTCGAAAGCCATGGCCGAGCGGCAATAATCGAGAAGCTGCTGCCAGGAGGAGAGGACCTCGCGGCCGTGGATCTCGCTGCGCGCCATGCGCTGCGCGGTCGCCGCGACGATTTTCAAGTCGAGCGCCACCGTGGGGCCAATGCCCTTGACCTCCTGCAACAGCCCGACGGGCGCGCCAAGCACTTCGGCCAGCGTGCCGAAGCGCGCCAGCAGCGCCTTGGCGGCCGGCTTGGTGTCGGCGCGCGGGATCAGCCGGAAGAGCAAAAGTTCCAGGAGCTCGTAGTCGGGCAGGGCGTCGGGACCGGCCGAGGCAAAGCGCTCGCGCAAACGGTCGCGATGGCCGAGATAGTGCGGCTTCTCCTCGAGCGTCGGCCTGGCCTTCGCGACCGGCCGGACCGGCGCCTCGGAGAAGAAACTCCGCTCTTCGTCGTCGTTTGCCTTGCCCATCCGCCCCCGCATCCGGCAATCAATCGGGCAAAGCAGTCGCCCGAAATGTCAAGAATATCAGGCCGGCAGACCGGGGCGGTCGAGTTTGTTCGGCGAGAGCGTGAAAATCTCGCAGCCCGTGTCGGTCACCCCGATCGTGTGCTCGTACTGCGCCGAAAGCGAGCGGTCGCGTGTCACGGCCGTCCAGCCATCCGACAGAACCTTCACATGCGGGCGGCCGAGATTGATCATCGGCTCGATGGTGAAGATCATGCCGGGCCGCATTTCCACGCCTTCATTGGCGTTGCCGTAGTGCAAGATGTTCGGGGCGTCGTGGAAGAGCTGGCCGACGCCATGGCCGCAGAAATCACGCACCACCGAGCAGCGCTCCGCCTCGGCATAGGTCTGGATGGCGGCACCGATGGCGCCGGTGCGTACGCCCGGCCTGACCGCGGCGATGCCGCGCATCAGGCATTCATGGGTGACCTCTAGCAGACGTTCCGCCGCGCGCTTGATGGTGCCGACCGGATACATGCGCGAGGAATCGCCGTGCCAGCCGTCGAGGATGTAGGTGACGTCGATGTTGACGATGTCGCCATCCTTCAACGGCTTGCTGTCGGGAATGCCATGGCAGACGACGTGGTTGATCGAGGTGCACGATGACTTGGTGTAGCCGCGATAGTTGAGTGTCGCCGGCAGTGCGCCGTGATCCATGCCGAACTCGAAAACGAAACGGTCGATCGTGTCCGTGGTGACGCCGGGAGCGACCATCGGCACCAATTCGTCCAGACAGCGCGCGGTGAGGTCGCATGCCCTGCGCATGCCGGCAAAGCCTTCCTCGCCATAGAGGCGGATCTGGCCGGTGTTTCTGAGTGGTGCCGTGGCGGCGTCGAGATAGGTGACCATTTTGTCCGTATAGAGCTGGGGCGCTGCAAGAGTGCTGGCGTGAAGATGCCACCAGATTTGGCACTTGGGGGCGAAAGGTTCAAGGAAGAACTGCCTGATACGGCCCACGCCGCCGGGATATTCGTCTCGTTGGTGCGATCTCTTGCCGGTTTTGCACGGCTGCTTTGCTTTCTGGCCATCATGCCCTTGGGTCGCCCGAGCGGGTCAGATCGCCCGAAGCGTCGCTGATGGCAGCCTGCTGGGCCACTTCCGCAGTGACGACACATTTGCATGACACAAAACCGTCAAGGCAACTTTTGACGACGAACGGCGTTGCTTGGGCGACACCGATTCGGGAGATGACGGATGGACAGATTGCAGTTCGAGGTGCCGGTGCGCATTGCGCAAGGCCCCGGCTTGCCCGTCGAGGAGATCTACAGTGTCGAGCAGGCGCTCGACTTTCTCCAGGACTGGCCAGCACGCCGGCAAGGACCGGTGTATCAGAAAGCCTTCAATGCCTGTTTTGGCGCCACGGTGGACGTGGTCAAGACCGAGGATGCCTGCCGGGCATTCATGGCGTTCTGCCGTGTCACCGGACTGATGGCCGGCGACATGCTGGCTCCGCGCAAGCGCGGCGGCGAGCCGAGGGCACTGCAGGCCTGAGAGCCATAGCGGCGGTCACAGGCGAACGGCAATACCCGCTTAAACACGCCAGCGGTTGCCGGGGCGCTGCACACTTAGCATCCACGAAGACGCGTCGACGGCGTCGTTAAGCTTCCGTTTCCACCTTAACGGCTACGCCATTGCTGTTCAGCGATGGTTGATTCGTTGCGTCAGTTCAGGGTTCGGAAGATGTCCTCAGAAAAAGTTCGTGCGTTCCCGATCGACCGTCAGGTATTCCTGGTCCGGGAAGTTGCCGCCAGGCTCGATAGCCTGCAAGGCGAAACTGCCGCCTCGTTCTGGAGGGCAAAAGCGGCGGAGTTGCTCGATCTCGTTGTCGGATCGGGAAGGGATAAAGCCGCGGCCACTGATGAAGTACGCAGGTTTTTCCTGGCCGTGCAAAGAGAACTGTTGGCCGGAGTGACGGCTCAGCCGGCGCCAGTTCTTTCCGCCTGAGGCAGGGTCTACTATTTTCCTGGCGGGGATGAACCAACGGGCGGTCCCTACGCCATTGTTATCTGACTGACGTGTCCTGCGCCGTGCTTTCCGTGGTATCGATCAGGGAAATTTTACCAAAGACGTCAACAACCTTTAAACTTCTTACCGCTACTACCAGTTGCATGGCCTCGTGGCGGAGCGGCTACGCTAGAGACGGCAAATCTCGGAAGCCTCGGTTCGATTCCGAGGCGAGGCCTCCAATCTCCTAAAGCAAACAACTGGACGGCGGATTCGGCTGCAATTCGATGCCGCCGTCGGCGTGTTTGAAACGCGCACGGCCCATCGAGGCGGCCTGGAATGTCGTTGGCGACATGCAAGAGGCGAATCCTATCCCATTCCGAAGGTTCGATATTCATGGCTGCCGTTGAGATAGCGGGGCCGTCATGGCGATGGTGAACTGCCTTGCATATACTCGCTCTTTTACCGCCACGGGTTGATCGGGCTGCTGCGCGTTGGCAGCTTGAGAGGCTGTCGAGGCGAAGAGGATTGTCTGAGTCAGGAGAGCCGAATAGACAGCGACCTGGATCAGCACGGCAGCAAAAGCGATCTGTTTGAGCATGCCATAGAACGCGCTGGCCTGTATCGGGTTCCCGGCTCTCGCATTCGCCCGCTGCCGCTCGGTGGCGGCTTTTTCAATGGCTGGAGTTCGATCTGCCTTCGGCCAAATTGGTCAGTGAGGAGTCTTCCGGTTGCCCGCTATGCCTCCTCCCACGTCGGCGGCAGATCGCCGACTGCCGAAAGCTTGAGGATGAGAACGTAGTCTCGAGGGCTATAGACCGGAGCGGCCGGCCAACGAGTGGTGTCCGTCATCGCCTTGCCCCGCTCTATGAGGCGCTTAGAATACCATGGTCATTTCAGGACGAAGTAGAGCGGAACGAGCAACGCGAATGCAGCGACACCCGTGAGAAACAGGTTTGTGGTCAAGTCGTGTGGCCCCCCGGCCGTTTTCATAGACCATACAGCCACGCAATTTAGCTAAAATGCAAGCGACCTTGCTCCGTCGCCCGCCTCGCTCTCTTGCCTATAAGTCGAGACTTATGCAATATCGCCGCGTTCCCAACTACGAGGCGCGGCGTGCGCGACAGCGAATTGACCGAGCGGCCTGGCAAGGGCTGGACACATTGGCAGGAAGGCGTCCTGACCGAGTCTGCTAGTCCTCAGCGGGCAAGGAAGCATCCTTGACAGACTGTATCCTGGTAGCATTTGTCGGAAAATCCGGGATGACGCTGGCGAAGTTTGTCGACGATCTCGGGATGTGAAAATCTCTGGGCGAGCGCATCCTCGCCGGCTTGGAAGGCGTCTTGAAAAAATGCGCGCGCCCGGCGGCGTGCGTCATCGATTTGACCTCTGAAAAGCGATCTCTTAGGACGCGTAAGTCAATTGGAAGAGGCCCCTCACCGAGGGGGCCGAACCGTTGATGAGAGCTGTTATGAGAAATAATTGCAAACGCCGCATCGAGCAGCTTGGCGTTTCGCGCTTCTGTCACGACCTTGGCTCGGGCAGCGGTGCGAAGTTGTTCGACGTCTTGCTCATCGATCATCGGATCTTGCCCACGGCGCACCCAAAGAGAGAATGCTTCTATTCGACGATGGTGTCCATACATCAGGGGGTGTGCCGATGCGTTGACGAGCATACAGAGCGTCCCGGCCGAGGGCGCGACATGCTCGCACGGACTTCCTTGACGGAAGTAGAGATCGGATGGCGTCGGCACGTCTCGGCTACCAGGCGAGCGGGACGCAGTGGGCGGGTGAACCGAGCGTCGGCGGGTCGAGACATGCGTCCGCCCGACTATCGCAACCAACCGTGCCGAGAGCGCCTAGACTCGCACGATCCTATCGAGGTGCAGGCGTATCCGCTGGCCTTCCGCAAAGTTCAAGGCGAACGATTCCAGCTCGAATGAACGGGTAAGTTCCTGGTCTTCCTCGACCACGCGAACGGACCATTCGCCGCTGGCTTCGGCCACTTGGACACAAGGCAATTCCTTGCGGATTGGAACCACGCTACCCATCACAGCCTCTCTACGAAAAGCAATAGCTACGCGATTTTAATAAGTCCGCCGAACTCGGGGTTTCAACAGGAAAAGACTGTACGGTTTTTACCAAGGAGTTGCCGACCCAACGGCATGCTCTAGCTCCGGCAGGTGGCAATTCCCTCAAGTTGCCGCAGTGGCCGGCGCTCTAGGCGGATTGCTTTCATCTGCAATCGCGCCGGCCGCTATCCCAGAGCGTCATTCCGGTCGCTTCGGGAAGTTGATTATCTTGGCGCTTCATAAGGCCTAGATCGGAACTTTAGCGTTCTCTCATGGTTCTCCCTTCGATGTTGTCGAACCTAGGATCGGTAGAGCGATGGCTGTGTTGGCCTTTAATTTCATCCATTGCCCGAGGGTGACCCCCGACGAAATATTAGTCGGGGTTTTGTCGGTGGCAGCGTGCTTGCTGTTTTTCAATGTTTTTGCGACCAACCGTCCAAATCGATAGGCCGCAGGGGCGTCGTTGAGGAACATTAGCTATTTCGAAAGGTTGGGATCACGCGCCCGGATGCTGCTTGGCATCCGAGCAGGCTGGTGCGGCAAACATCAGCCGGCCCGCGTCATCGGTCCCTCCGTGGCGCGGGCTTTTTCTCGGGTCAGGAGAGGCGGAGGGTCGTCTTGTTGTCTCGAACAGTTGTCGCCACCGACGTAAAACGGCGCCAGCGCACGTTTGTCCCTAGTCTCTGTCCTACGCCGCGCTTCCTGCCCGCGACGCCTGGCGTCAACCCTCGCTGCTGCGACGGTTGAGGTGCAAGTCACGATCCCGACATTTCGCCGGCGACGCCCTCCTGATGCCCCTGCCGGTTAAGCCCGGTGCTTACTGGCCCGCCCGCCCCAAGTGCCGGGCCGCTGCTTCCGATAAGTGCCTCAAGTTCACCAG
>NZ_JAIUIQ010000038.1:0-65197 GCF_020165735.1 Mesorhizobium sp. B283B1A | reverse complement strand
TGAAAGGGCTGAGCCCTGTGCAATACAGGACCCAGCCCTTAAACCTACCAAATCAATGAACCGTCCAACTTTACGGGGTCAGTTCAACGATGCCGGGGCTGGAGTCGCGGTCTGCTGATGGACTAAAACTTGTAATTCAGGCCGACGCGAACAGTGTGGAACTTGTCGGTGATGTCAAGGTTGGTCCCACCAATGGTGAACGTCGATTTGCCCAAGTCGGTGTAGAGATATTCAGACTTGAAGGTCCAGTTCGTGTTGATGGCATACTCAACGCCCCCTCCAACGGTCCAGCCGGCCTTGGTCTTGGAAAAACTGATCCGCCGCCGGCAGAGGTCTTATCGTGACCATAGGCAAAGCCGCCAGTGCCATAAACCAGGAAGCGATCGACGGGCGTGTAGCCGATGCGGGCGCGCACCGTACCGAACCAGTCAATCTTTGTTTCGATGTCGCCGCCAAAACCAGAAATGGAGGACTTTACAGTGGAACCCTGGAAGTCGGCTTCCACGCCGTAGACGATCTGGCCGGATTGCCAGTTGTAACCAGCCTGGACGCCTCCCAGAAACCCACTTGCCGTGATGTCCAGACCGGTGCCGAGACTAGGTTCAAATTTGAACTTGCCGAAGCCGCCGCCGGCATTCACACCGATATAGGCGCCAGTCCAAACAAAAGAGGCGGCAATCGGAGCAGCCTCTGAGATCACGTCGGCAGCATAAGCGCCGCTGGAGAGTCCCATCAGAACGGTGGTCGCAAGCAGGATAGATTTCATAGAAAAGCCCCTTCAATCGAATGAACGCATCGCGGAAGGCCGGCGCCGTGTCGATGCCTTCGATCCTGGCATTGAACATCGCTGCCTTGGGCATTTCCTTCGCCCAAACGGCACCAGCCACCGTCGACCAGTGCGCAGCTTGTGGCCATCCTCGGCCACGGTGATGAATGGCACCTCATCTGTCGGTGCGATGTTGTAGCGCGGCTCATCGTTGCCGCCGATTTCGGCCGGCGCTGTCAGCCGGTAAAGGCGATGGAGACATCCTCGACATCGAGCGTCATGTCTTCAGGACAGAGAGAATTGGCGCCGCAGAGCTCTTCAGACTGCCGATGCGGGCCTCGGCCGTCTATGTCACCGGCAGTTTCGTTGAGAAGGTGCGAAACGCCGGTCTTCGCGGTGTCTCGTTCGCCCATGTGTGGACGTCTGCGGAGAAATGAGCAGTTAGATCCACCCAGCCTTCTCGAAAAACCCCGGCACGTCGTCCAGCCCACCGGCAATCGCGTCCGGCTCATAGTCCGCCGGCGGGCGGCGCCCTGTGCCGCGATCGACCCATACCGCGCGAAAGCCGAGGTCGCGCGCGGCGGTCAGGTCCAGATGCGGGCTGGCGCAGATGTGCACGAGTTCTTCCCTGGTCACGCCAAGGGTTCGCCATGCATGTTCGAAAATCTGCCGCGATGGCTTGTAGGCTTGCGCCTGTTGCGCCGTGATGACCCGGTCTATTGAGCCGCCCAGTTGCGCGACATTGCCGGCGATGATCGCATCGTCGGTGTTCGAGATGATCGCCAGCTTGAAGCCGGCTTGCTTCAGCCGGCGCAACGTTGCGACAACTTCCGGGAAAGGCGGCATGCGCCCGATCGAAGACGTCAGCAATTCCGCGTCGCCGGCATCCGCTTCCAGCGAAAAATCGCTCATCGCCAGCTGCAAGGCTTTTGCCGTGACGTCGGCGAAGGAGAGATGCGGCTTGGTATGCTCCAGCTGGTGTTCGTGCCGGTCGTAGACGGGAATGAATTCTTCCGCCTCGATCTTGCGGCCCTTGCGCGACAGGATCGTCTCCATCGCCGCCATCAGCCCTCCATCCCACTGGATCAACGTTCCGTAGCAGTCGAAGGTAAGCCAGGTCGGGCGGGGACCGTTGAGTGCCATTCGGGAGACCTTTGCGAAGAGCGGCTGGTCAATCATATTTGAGTAGCCTGTCGAGGAATGAAATATTCCAAAACCGCCTTTTATCCAGTCCATGGCGCTCGGGTCGGTGCCTGTTCGCCAATCAGTCGCCGTCAGCCGGCATTCACCGCCTCACACGCTCCCGCTCCACCAGCGGGACTCCAGCTTGAAGGGCCAACCGGGAACATTATCTCCCACGGATGCGTTCATGATCCTGCAAGGGACGGATTTTTTCCGGAGGCTGACGATGCACAGCTTCGAAATGATCGATCTGCTTTGCGTGGTCGAGGCGTGCAAGCGCGATCCCGCGGTTGGGAATTTCGTCTCGATGGCCGAAGGGGTGGAAGAGTTGCGGGTGTTGACCGGCGATTTCGTGTCATCGGACCACGCGGTGGCAAATGCGCTTTCGAAGGTGGCGCTTGCGCGAGGGTGCTCGGTTCTGTTCGACGAACAGGCGGGCGCTGAAATCCCTTTCTGAGGCCTGGATGGCCAAATCCTGGCCCGGCAGCCAGAGCCTTGCGGGGAGAACCCTCCCGTCTAGCCGCCCTTCACCGCCCTCACGCTCTCCCGTTCCACCAGCGGGCACTCCAGCTTGGTTATCGGATAGCGTCCTCGCCCAGGCGCTGGTGGCGCTTCCAGCTGTTCGATCGCCCACTGGCCCATCGCCATGTGCGGCAGGATCGAGGTGGTCAGCGGCGGAAACAAATGACGGGCGATTTCCTCGTCGTCGTAGCCGACCACGGAGATGTCCTGCGGAATGTGCAGGCCGGCCTCCTTCAGCGCTTCGTAGCAGCCGATCGCGGTGCGGTCGTTCTGGCAGAAGATGGCGGTCGGGCGGTCTTTTAGCGCGAGCAATTTGACGGTCGCGGCATAGCCGGCGCTCGCCGACCAGTCGCCCTCGACCACCAGTTCGGGATCGAACGGGATGTCGGCGGTGGCGAGCCCGCGGCGATAACCTTTCAGCCGGTCCTGCGCGGCCTGCATCCAGGGTTCGCCGGTGATGGTGGCGATGCGGCGGTGGCCGTGGCTGATCAGGTGCCTGGTCGAACTCTGGCCGCCGGCGATCTCGGAGGGCACCACGGCCGGGAAGGCATAGTCCGACGTGTAGCAGTTGAGCAGGATCACCGGGATGTCGAGGCCGTAGAGATAGTCGGGCGCGGTGATCTCGCGGGTGAAGATGGTCATGTAGATCAGCGCCGAAATGCCCCGCCTGGTCAGCGCCTGGATGGCGCGCGGCTCCATCACGGCGTCGCCCATGGTCTGCGCCACCAGAAGCACGTTGCCGGCATTCCACGAGGCCTGGCGGGCGCCCTCGATGGCGACCACCGCTTCCGGGCTGGTCGCAAGCTGGTCGACGGCGAAGCCGATCACCCCGTCAAGTCCATCGAAGACCGGTCCTTCGAAGATCGGCAGCGGCGTCTGCAGCGCCGAGAAGGCCGGGGGTGAATAGCCAAGCATCCGCGCGGCTTCGATCACCCGCTCGCGCGTCTGCTGCGACAGCTTGATGCCCGGCGAATTGTTGAGCACGAAGGAAACCGTCGCCTGCGAACAGCCGGCGGCCCTGGCGATGTCGGTCATGGTCACCCGGCCCTTGGGCTTCGCCGCTGCCTTGCGGCGTCGCGCAGTTTCGATCGGACCGTCCGTCGTCTCGCTCATTGCATTCGTGTCCCCAGATCCCCGGCCTGTCCTAGCGGCGGCCTGGCCGTCCGACAAGATAGCGCGGCGTCGCCAGCTTATAGAAACCGTCGCTGCGTTTATACCTATTAGTAGACTGTCCGTCCATCGGCCATGTGACGATGTCCATCCCGGAACGGCAGGAACAGAAAGGTGTGAACGCCCGCGCGCCAACGCAGCGGTTTGTCGGCAAAGCAGCCGCCAAGCCACAACGATGGGTGCCCCGGCAGGCTCTAACTAATACTGTTTACTAATACAAAAATGCGCTGTAACGTCGATCGGTCGCGTCCAGGTCTGGTTGGATCCGGAGCGGCGGGAGGTGCATGTAAACGGCCCGATGGCGAGCGGATAGTGCCCCCGCGAAGCTTTGTCTCGGACATGTGATATGTCAGACAAATCGGACTATTTACGAATGAGGGATGAGTCTCTAAAGTCCGTGCTCGTGGCTGGAACGACGCCATTCTTTCAGTGCCGGGTACCCTTGAGGAGGAGGGGCGTCCAAGCCGCAAGCGGCATATTCAGGTGAGCAAGCAATTCTAGTGACTAAGACCGGTCAGCCGAATGGCTGCACCAAAACGGGAGGTTGAACATGAAATCCTTGATACGCAATGCATCCGTGGCCACCGCAGCGCTGCTGCTTGGCCTCACGGCGACAGCCATCGCGCGCGCCGACGACAAGCCGACGCTGGCCTTCGTCGTCAACGGCGCTTCCGATTTCTGGAAGGCGGCCGAAGCCGGCGTCAAGAAGGCGCAGGGCGAACTGCCCGACTACACGCTCGAGCTCAAATATCCGGAACAGTCCTCGGTCGCCATCCAGCAGCGGCTGATGGACGATCTGGTGACGGCCGGCGTCAAGGGCATCATGGTCTCGGCCGTCGATCCCAAGACTTCGACCGACGGCCTGAACAAGATCGCCTCGCAAACGGCGCTGTTCACCACCGACTCGGATGCTCCGCAGACCAAACGCGTCGCCTATATCGGCTCGTCCAACGTCGATGCCGGCAAGCAGGCGGCCGAAATCGCCAAGAAGGCGATGCCCGATGGCGGCAAGTGCCTGGGCTTCGTCGGCCTGCTCGGCGCCGACAATGCCAAGGAGCGTATCCAGGGCATGAAGGACGGTCTTGCCGGTACCAAGATCGAACTCGTCGACGTGCGCGGCGACGACATCGATCAGGCCCGCGCCAAGAAGAATGTCGAGGACGCGCTGGTCGCCAGCCCCGACGTCACCTGCATGGTCGGCTTCTACTCCTACAACACGCCGCGCATCTATGAAGCGCTGCGCGACGCCGGCAAGCTCGGCTCGATCACCGTCGTCGGTTTCGATGACGATCCGATCACGCTGGGCGGCGTCAAGGAAGGCACCATCGCCGCCACCGTCGTGCAGCAGCCGTTCGAATGGGCCTATCAGGGCATGAAGCTGATGGCCGCCTATCTCAAGGGCGACAAGTCGGGCATCCCGGCGGGCAATTTGATCATCATCCCGACCAAGATCATCGGCAAGGATGACGTCGACGCATACGCCGCCAATCTGAAGGCGATGTCTGGAAACTAAGCCCAAGGCAGTTCAGCCGGCTCAAGTCGCTTGAGCCGGCTGCGCGCATTGACGAACCCTTCGAGGACCGTCAGTCTGCCGGGAGGCCGGCCCGTCAACTGCTGTCAGGCATGATGAATTATTCCGACACATCCATCGCCGCGACCAACCCGTTTCTCAGCCTTGAGAACGTGCGCAAGACCTATCCGGGCGTCGTCGCGCTCGATGGTTTTTCCATGGAGGTGAGGCCGGGCGAGGTCATCGGCCTCGTCGGCGAGAACGGCGCCGGCAAATCCACCTTGATGAAGATCCTCGGCGGCGTCACCAAGCCGGACACCGGCACCATCACCGTCGACGGCACCGCCCACAACAGCCTGACGGTCGAAGGCAGCCTGGGTTCGGGCATCGCCTTCGTCCACCAGGAACTCAACCTGTTCGACAATCTCGATGTTGCCGCCAACATCTTCTTCGGCCGCGAGCCGCTGCGCGCCGGGCCGCTCAGGCTCGTCGACCGCGCCCGGCTGCGCGCCATGGTGGCGCCGCTGCTCAAGCGCGTTGGCGCCAATTTCTCCGCCGACATGCAGGTCGCCGACCTGTCGCTCGCCCAGCAGCAGATGGTCGAGATCGCCAAGGCGCTGTCGATCAAGGCGCGGCTGGTCATCCTCGACGAGCCGACATCGAGCCTGCCGATCGCCGAGACCGACAAATTGCTCGACGTCATCAAGGCGCTGAAGGCCGACGGCATCAGCGTCATCTTCATTTCGCACCGCCTGCACGAGATCGAGCGCGTCGCCGACCGTGTCGTCGTGCTGCGCGACGGCATGCTGGCCGGCACGCTTCAGAAACGCGACATCAACCACGATCAGATGGTCAAGCTGATGATCGGCCGCATGCTGAAGGAACGCGAGAAGGCCTCCGAAGCAGCCCGGGCCCCCGGTGCCATTGCCCTCGCGGCCAAGGCGGTGCGCACCCCCACCTATCCCGGCCGGCCTGTCGATCTCGACGTCAGGCGCGGCGAAATCCTCGGCCTTGCCGGCCTTGTCGGCTCCGGCCGCACCGAACTGGCGCGGGTGTTCTTCGGCATCGAAGGCAGCCTTGGCGGCACGCTCGAACTCGACGGCAAACCGCTTGTGCTGGGCTCGGCCGCCGACGCCGTCGCGCGCGGCATCTTCCTGGTCCCGGAAGACCGCAAGCTGACCGGCATCCTGCTCGACCTGTCGATCGCGCAGAACATTTCGCTGCCCAATCTGCCGGCGCATGCCAAGCGTTCCCTGGTCTCGGCAAGTGCGGAAAGCGCCACCGCCGAGAAGCAGAAGAAAGACCTCGGCATCAAGGCGCCTTCGGTGCAGACGCGCACCGGCACGCTGTCGGGCGGCAACCAGCAGAAGGTCGTGCTCGGCAAATGGCTGGCCATGAACCCGAAAGTGATGATCCTCGACGAGCCGACGCGCGGCATCGACATCGGCGCCAAGGCCGAAATCTACGGGCTGATGCGGGCGCTCGCCGATGCCGGCGTCGCCGTGCTGATGATCTCCAGCGACATGGAAGAGGTGATCGGCGTGTCCGATCGCATCGCCGTCATGCATGAGGGCCAGATATCCGGCATTCTCGACAAGGACCAGTTCAGCCAGGAAAACGTGCTGCTGCTGGCGGTGGGCAAGCAGCCGAAATAGTTTTTGCCTCGGCGTCGCTGAAAAAGCGCCCGGGCAGGCATTGGGGAGAAGACGATGAGCAAGAAAGATCTCGGCCTGCTGATCCTGATCCTGGTGGTCGGCGCGATCGTGGCCATCATCAATCCGCGCTTCCTGTTGCCAATCAACCTTGCCAACACCTCGAACCTGATCGGCCTGTTCGGCATCCTGTCGATCGGCCAGGCCTTCGTCATCATCACCGGCGGCATCGAATTGTCGGTCGGCTCGGTGGTCGCCTTGCTGGGAACGCTGTTCATCGACTTCATCGCCGTGCGCGATCTGGACTGGCCGCTGGCCTTCGTGCTGATCATCGCGCTCGGCGCCATCATCGGCCTGGTGCATGGCTGGCTGATCACGCGGCTCAAGCTGCAGCCCTTCGTAGTGACCTTGTGCGGTCTTCTGATCTATCGCGGCGTCGCCCGCTTCTACACCGCCGACGGCACCGCCGGCTTCGCCTTCGGCCAGAATTTCCCCGAGCTGGAATTCCTCACCGCCGGCCGCTCCTGGGGCGTGCCGAACTCCTTCATCGCGCTGATCGTCATCGCCATCGTCATGTGGGTGGTGCTGCACCGATCGGTGTTCGGCCGTTATCTCTACGCCATCGGCAAGAACGAGGAAGCCGCGAAATATTCGGGCATCCGCACCGGCCGCATCGTCATGGCCGCCTATGTCATCTGCGGCGTGCTGACGGCCTTGTCGGCGATCTATTTCGCCATGTATACGCGCTCGATCTCGCCGGCCAGCCACGGCCAGTTCTACGAACTCTATGCGATCGCCGCGGCAGTGCTGGGCGGCTTCTCGCTGCGCGGCGGCGAAGGCTCGTTGATCGGCGTCGTTCTCGGCACCGTGCTGCTGCAGGAGCTGCAGAACCTCGTCAATCTGCTCGGCATTCCGTCCTCCCTCAACTTCGCGGTGATGGGCGGCGTCATCCTCATCGGCGTGCTGGTCGATCAGCAATGGGGCGTGTTCAGGGCACGGCGGCTGATGGTCGAGGCCGCCCGCAAGAACGTCGCCGGGGCGCCGGCGGAATAGCCGCGCCGCCAATTCAGCGGCAAGGAACATCCCGTGCGGGGCGGTCGCTATCGATCGGTCCGGCGGGCCGCGCGGCGAACGCTATGCAGCAGGACGGCGAGGCAGCCGACCAGCAGCAGCACGCCGCCGATGAGCGGCGGCAGCGCCAGCAGCTTCACCGCCGCCACGACGGCGGCCACCAGGACCAGCGCCAGCAGCGCCAGGTTGCCGTCATCGACGAACATGCCGAAGAACTCCCTGGCAATGAGACGAACGGCGTTCATCGGGCGAGCCCTTCAGCGGCGGCGGGATAGGTGCTGCGCAGCCAGCGCACCATGGCGAAGGACGCCAGCGCGACCATTGCGAAGATGGCGAGCAGAGCGAGATCGGCGCCCGGCCAGTCGGCACCAATCCCCTCGCCGGTCCAGAAGATGCCGAAGCTGGTCAGCATTAGCCCGACCACGAATTTGAGCGCATTCTCGGGAACGCGCGCCAGCGGCCGGTGGACGGCCGATCCGACAAGCATCACCAGGATGAATGCCACCAGCGCGCCCAGGCCGGCGTAAAGCGTCTGCCCGTGGGCCGCGCCGACGGCAATGACGATGAACACCACCTCGACGCCTTCCAGCAGCACCGCCTTGAACGAGGCCAACCCGGCGAGGTAGTCGGCGCGGCGGTCATTGGCCTGTTGGTGCAAAGCGGCGGTTTCCTTGGCAAAGGCTGCTTCCTCGTCATGCAGGGCGATGACGCCGACACTGCGCAGGATGGCCTTCCGCAGCCAGCGCATGCCGAACAGGATCAAGAGTACCCCGACGGCGAATTGCAGCGCGGTGGTCGGCACCAGCGCCAGCAACGGGCCAAACGCCAGTACCAGCGCCGCCAGCACCGCCAGGGCCAGCGCGGCACCCGTCAGCGCCGGGCGCCAACCGCGCGCCACTCCGACCGCAAGCACGATGGTGAAGGCCTCGACGACCTCGACGACGGACGCGAGAAACGCCGCCGTGACCGTCGAGAGGATCGGCGTCAGTGTTTGCATGAGAGGCTTCCTGTATCGTCTCGGTCGAGCATGATCTTTTTTGCCGTTCGTTTCCACCTTCGGAAGGGCAGTTCAGATCACTATGCGGTCAGCACCACGCAATGCTTCGATGGCAGCAAAAGCAAGCGAGGCGCTAGCCGGCGGAGCTTCGTCCAGTCGAGCCGCACACGCCGCGCTGCAGGAGGGCAGGTCCTACCTCCTTGTTCGGCGCAATTCTGATTGGAACCGTTTCACACTTTCCTGGATCTGCTCTTGATCAGATCAGGCCCGACATGTCGGAAAAGGCCATGGCCTTGCGCAACAATTCGGCGAAGCGTTCGCCGGCGACTTCGCGCGCGCCGCTGTTGTCGATCGAGGTGACGCCCGGACCGGACAGGGTGACATTCGCGCTGCGTGCCAGCCGCGCCAGCACTTCGCCGCGCGACTCGCGTCCGCGCATCGCCAGCCGCTCGGCCAGCACATCCGGCGAGGCGGTGATCTCGACGATGGCCAGATTGGCGTAGCGCTCGCGCAACACCGGAATGACCGCGCGCGATACATTCGCCACCGCGACACGGCCGTTGGCCACCGACCAGTCGACATCGGCGGGCAGGCCATAGCGCAGGCCATGCGCCTCCCAGGAGATGGCGAAGGCGCCGTCGGCCTCGGCTTCGACGAAGGCGGCGTCGGCCAGCGTGTCGTGATCCTCGCTCGCCGCATCGCTCGGCCTGGTGATGACGCGGCGGACGAACTCCAGCCGCGTCTCATCGGTGAACAGCGCGCGGGCGTAGCCGATCACCGTGTCCTTGCCGGCGCCGCTCGGGCCGACGACGGCGACGAAAACGCCATGGCGGATCGGAAACGTTTCGGCGGACAGTTCGCGCTCGATCAAGGCCGACACCATCATGCAACCCGCAGTCCCTGCCGCCAGACGGTGCGCACCACCGGGACATGGTCGTCGACTCGCACGCGCACCAGATCGGCGCGGCGGCCCTGCTCGATGATGCCGCGGTCATTGAGGCCAACCGCTTCGGCCGGGTTCTTCGAAACCATGGCGACCGCCTGCGGCAGCGAGATGCCCTCGACCACGTCGCCGAGGAAGAAGGCCGACTGGATCAGGCTGAACGGAATATAGTCTGATGACAATATGTCGAGCAGGCCGTCGCTCGCCAGTGTGCGGGCCGAGACATTGCCCGAATGCGAGGCGCCGCGCATGACGTTGGGTGCGCCCATCAGCACGCCGAGCCCGGCTTCTTTCGAAGCGCGCGCGGCTTCTTGAGTGGTCGGGAACTCGGCGACGCGCACGCCCTGTTCGATCGCCTCGCCGACGTGGCCAATGGTGGCATCGTCATGGCTGGCCAGCACGATCCCGCGCTCCTGGCAGGCGGCGGCGATATGCACCCGGTTCGGCCTCGAATTGAGCGCCGACTCGCCCATTCGCTTCTCGCAGAACTTCTGGAAGTCGCGGTCGGTCAGCTTCAGCTTGCGCTGGTAATAATAGGCGTAGGTTTCCAGATTGACGAACTGGCGCTGTCCCGGCGCATGGTCCATCAGCGATGCCAGCTTGACCCGCTCGTCGCCGTCAAAATTGGCGAAGGCCTGCAAGCAATCTGGCGCCGAAACCTCACAGCGCAGATGCAGGAAGTGATCGGCGCGCAGACGATCCTGCGCGACGCTGTCCTCGATGGCATCGGCCAGCTTGCGGATATCGGCCAAGGTAAGATCGGCGTCCTCGTCCATGCCGACGCGCAGGGCGTCGAGCACGGTGGTGATGCCGGCCGTCGCCACTTGCGCGTCATGGGCAAGCACAGCCGCGATCGGATTCCAGCGCACCTTCGGCCGTGGCGCGTAGTGGCCCTCGAGATGATCGGTATGCAGTTCGACCAGCCCAGGAATGACATAGTCGCCGCCCATGTCCTCGCCGGTCCGGCTGCTACCTGCATCGACGTCGGCGATAAACCCGTCGCGCAGCACCAGCGAGCCCTCGACGATCTCGTCGGCAAGCACGATGCGGGCATTGGAAAGAACGGTCTCGGCGGTCATTTCAGGCAATCCTTGGTTCTTCCGGTCGGAACTGTTCCGGCTCAGGCGGTCTTTCTGGCCGGGCGGCGCCCAAGCGCGTGATGGGAAAGCACCATGAACGGTGCCCCCGGTTCGAGTTCGACAAACAGCGTCAGCGCATCCACCAGCACCGGTTGCCGAAGCACGTCCGCGAACAGGCTGTCGATTGCTGCGCGCAGACGTGGGCTTTCCTGTGGCCCGGCCCGGCCGGACAGCGTCATGTGGAAGCGGAAGGTCTCGAAGACATAGGGGTAACCCCACTGGCAGAGGTTGCGAAACTCGGCCGGCTTCAGCGAATCCGGGCTGCGCCGCTCGATCTCGGCCTCGGTCAGCGGCGCGCGGAACCGGTCGAAATCGCGCACGACGTCATCGGCGAAACGGTTGAGCGGCGGCAGCGGCCCTTCCGGCACGAGCGCGAAAAAACTGTCGATCTGGCTGACGACGAGACGCGGGATCGTCACCACCGGCGTTGTTTCGGCGAAACGGTCGAGTGCCGCGCGCAGCGAGGCCTCCGTCTCGTTTGCCGCCAGGCGGAAGGGCGCCTTCAGCGTCGCGTGGAAGCCGTAGCGGCGCGCCGAAGCGGTGTGGAAGGCGACTTCCGCCGCCGACAGGTCAGCCACCGCCTCGACGGGCTTCGTCGCGGCGCCGAACGCGTCGCGGCCCAGCCAGTTGGCTGCGATCCGCGCCAGCGGCTCGTCCTGCCGGGGGGTGAAATAGATGGCGTAGCGCATGAAAAATCCTCGTCAGTCTCGCTGCCATAGGTGATTTCCATGACGGATTGACGAAGCTTTGAAGGGTTTTCGATGGCAAATCGACCCCTGTCGGTCCTTAGCCGACGATTTTTCCGAGCTGGACCAGTGGCTTCGGTCGAAACCCCGGAAGGGTCAGGCCCTCATCAACCATTCGTGCTCTGGCGCATTGTGGAATTTCCAGGTCCGCTTCGGCCCAGCCATGACGTTGAGGTAATAGAGGTCATAGCCATGGCAGGCGGCGCAGGGATGATAGCCCTCGGGCACCAGCACGACATCGCCGTCCTCGATCGCCATCGCCTCGTCGAGCGCGCGATGGCCGGTCTTGTCGGCGTCGGTGTAGACGCGCTGGAAGGCAAAGCCCTGCGGCGGGTTGAGGCGGTGGTAGTAGGTTTCCTCGAGATAGGATTCGGCGGGCAGATTGTCCCGGTCATGCTTGTGCGGCGGGTAGCTCGATGTGTGGCCCCCGGGCGTGATGACCTCGACCACCAGCAGCGAGTCCGCCGGCTGACCTTCCGGCAGGATGTTGGTGACGTAGCGCGTGTTGGTGGCCTTGCCGCGCACCTCCTGGCCGAGATCGTTGGGTCCGATCACCCGGACCGGCAATCCGCCGCCGAGGCCCGGTGCCGAGCAGACGGCGAGTTCCAGCTCGGTTCCCGCGGTCACCGACCAGTCCGATCCCTGCGGCACGTAGACCGACCATGGCTTGCCTTCGAAGGGCGACATGCGTTGCCCGAGCAGGCCGAGATCCTTGCCGCCGGCTTTCGCCTTGCCCTTGCCGGTGACGAACACCAGGCAGATTTCGCGGTCGTCAGTCTTTCCGGAAGCCGTTTCGCCCGGCTTCAGCCGATGCAGGTCGAAACCGACATAGGTCCAGCCGGCGCTTTCCGGCGTCACATGGGCGACGCGGCCATGGCCCTTGTCGGCTTTGACGAGCAGCTTCGACATTTTTTTGTCTCCTATTCCGTTGGCGCGAAGGCTCCGGGAAGCCAAGCCGTGTGTTTGAAAGGGCCATCGCAAATCTTCGGCCGGCGCCCTTCCGAAGCGGGAGGCGTTTCAGGCAATCTCCAACGCACGCGACCCGTTCCGCGCCCAACGGCCCCTCTATTCCTTCGGTTCGCCCTCGGCCGGCGCCTTGCTCTCGTCCGCCGGCTTGTAGAGGTAGAAAAACTGCCAGACGCCGTAGCCGGCAAAGCCCAGCGCGATGACGCCCCAGAACGGGGTGCCGGTGGCGAACTCGATGATCGACCAGATGACGCAGACCGCGACGACGGCGACACGACGCCACAAGGGCCGGAAGAAGGGGTGCTCGGAATCTTTCATCGGGCCAATCTACAGCAACCTGCCTCGCCGTGAACCCATCGTGTCAGGCATTCGGGAAACCCTGGGTTTCGACTGTATAGCCGGCTGATGTCATCACCCGCATCAATTCCTTGTGGCCAACCTCAGCCATCTTGAGCGGCGGGTTCTTCTTCGGGTCCTGCTCGGCCTCGACCACGAACCAGCCCTCGTAGCCATGGTCGGCGAAGCGCTGCACGATGGCGCCGAAATCCAGCGAACCGTCGCCCGGCACGGTGAAGGCGCCGAGCGCCACCGCGTCGAGGAAGGATTGTTTGGTGCGATCGACCTTTTCGATCACCGCCATGCGAACATCCTTCACATGCACGTGGCTGATCCGCCTGTGGTGGTTGTCGATGGCGCGCAGCACGTCGCCGCCGGCGAAGGCCAGATGTCCGGCGTCGAGCAGCAGCGGAATGCCTTCGCCGGAATGGCGCATGAAGGCGTCGAGTTCCGGCTCGGTCTCGACCACGGCGGCCATATGGTGGTGATAGGAGAGCGGCATGCCTTGCCCGGCGCACCATTCGCCGAACGCGGTCAGGCGCTTGGCATAGGCCTTCATCTCGTCGTCCAAGAGTTTCGGCTTGGTGGCCAGCGGCTTGGAGCGGTCGCCCTGAATCGAGCGGCCGACCTCGCCATAGACGATGCAAGGCGCGTTCACCGCCTTGAACAGGTCGATCATCGGCTGGATGCGATCCTGGTTCTTTGCCATCTCCTCGTCGACCAGCGTGCCGGAAAACCAGCCGCCGCACAGCGTCACGTCAGCCTTCTTCAGGATCGGCAGCATGACAGCGGGGTCGTTGGGAAAACGCCGGCCCATCTCCATCCCGGTGAAGCCGGCCGAGCGCGACTGGCGCAGGCATTCTTCCAGCGACACGTCATCGCTGAGTTCGGCAAGATCGTCATTCCACCACGCAATGGGGGACATGCCCAGTTTGGCTTTCAAGTTCTAGCTCCGGTTTCTTGTTCACCCTCCCCCTTGTGGGGAGGGTCGCTGCGCAGCAGCGGGGTGGGGGTCAGCGCCGATATCAATCGCCAACGCTCTGCATCTGCCGCTTTTCGTCATAGGCCTTGCGTGCCGCGTTGATCTGGGGCCGCGCGGACACTTCCGGCACCGCCACGTCCCACCAATGGCCGCCGGCATCGGTGGAGACAAGCGGGTCGGTGTCGATGACCAGCACCGTGGTGCGGTCGTTTGTCTTGGCCTTTTGCAGCGCGTTTTCCAGCCCGGCGATCGACGGCACTTTCTCGGCGATCGCGCCCAGGCTCGCCGCGTGAGCGGCGAAGTCGATGTCGGGCAGGATCTCGTGGCGCGAGTCTTTCAGCAGGTTGTTGAAGTTGGCGCCGCCGGTCGCCATCTGCAGCCGGTTGATGCAGCCATAACCCCTGTTGTCGAGCACCACGATGGTGAGCTTCAAGCCGAGCATAACCGATGTGGCGATTTCGGAATTCATCATGAGGTAGGAGCCGTCGCCGACCATGACGACGACCTCCCGGTCGGGCTTGGCCATCTTGGCGCCGAGCCCGCCGGCAATCTCGTAACCCATGGTCGAGAAGCCATATTCGCCATGGTACGAGCCGGGCGCTCCCGCCTGCCAGAGTTTATGCAGTTCACCCGGCAGGCCGCCCGACGCGTTCAGCAAAATCACGCCTGACCCCATTGCACGCTGTACGGCGCCGATCACTTGCGCATCCGAGGGGAAGGCGGCGTTGGTCGACGCCGTCACCTTGGAGGCGTCAACCTGCCAGGCCTTCTTGCCGGCAGCGGAATTGTCGGTCCACGCGGAAGGCGCTTTCCAGCCGCCCAGCGCCGCACCCAGTTCGGCCAGCCCCTCGGCCGCGTCGGCGACCAGCGGCAGCGCGCGATGCTTGCCGGCATCGAAAGGCTGCACGTTGAGCCCAACGATGGTCTTGCCGGAGTTCTTGAACAGCGCCCACGAGCCGGTGGTGAAATCCTGCAGGCGCGTGCCGATGGCCAGCACCACATCGGCCTCTTCGGCCAGCCGGTTGGCGGCAGACGTGCCGGTGACGCCGACCGCCGCCATGTTGAGCGGATGATTGTCCGGCAGCGAGGATTTGCCGCCTTGCGTCTCGCACACAGGAATGCCGGCGCCTTCCACGAATTTCGCCAGTTCATCGGAAGCCTGCGAATAGAGCACGCCACCGCCGGCGATGATCAGCGGCTTCTTCGCGCCCTTGAGCGCCGCCGCCGCCGCTGCCAGTTCGCCGCGATCCGGACGCGGCCGGCGCTGGTGCCAGACCCGCTCGGCGAAGAAGCTCTCGGGATAGTCGTAGGCCTCGGCCTGTACGTCCTGGCAGAGCGACAGCGTTACCGGGCCGCATTCGGCCGGATCGGTCAACACGGCCATGGCGCGGCTCAGCGCCGGGATGATCTGCTCGGGTCGGGTGATGCGGTCGAAATAGCGCGATACAGGGCGGAAACAGTCATTGACCGTCGCCGTGCCGTCGGAAAAGTCCTCGGCCTGCTGCAGCACCGGATCGGGAATGCGGTTGGCGAAGACATCGCCCGGCAAAAACAGGACGGGCAACCTGTTTACGTGTGCCAGTGCCGCCGCCGTCACCATGTTGAGCGCGCCCGGGCCGATCGAAGAGGTCGCGGCCATGAAGCGGCGGCGGAAATTGGCCTTGCCATAGGCGATCGCCGCGTGCGCCATCGCCTGTTCATTATGGGCGCGGAAGGTCGGCAATTCCTGCCGCACCTGGTAGAGCGCCTCGCCGATGCCGGCGACATTGCCGTGGCCGAAGATCGCCCAGACGCCGCCAAAGATCGGCACTTTCTTGCCGTCGATCTCGGTCATCTGGCGGCTGAGGAAGCGGGTCAGCGCCTGCGCCATCGTCAGGCGGATTGTCTTGCTCATCTTGTTTTCCTCCGCGGTCCTGCGTCGCGTCTTGTTATGCTACGCTCTTCTTATGCTGCTTTGCGGCCGCGCGCGGCAAGCCACGCTTCGGTCAACTGCTCGAAGCGCGACGCCATGTCGGCGACGGCCTCGTCATCCGACATCTTGCCGGCCAGCCATTGTTCGGCCGCGTGGACGAAGATGGTGCGGCCGACGGCAAAACCTTTCACGATCGGCGCCTTGGCGGTTGCGGCGAAGGCCGCTTCCAGCTCGTCCTGCGGTGCTTCAAGCCCAAGCAGCACGATGCCGCGGCACCACGGATCGTGTTTCAGGATGACGGCTTCGATCCTGGCCCAGGCGCCGCTCGATGCCTGTGGCTCGAGCTTCCACCAGTCCGGCTTGACGCCGAGCGCATAGAGTTCCTCCAGCGCACGCGGGATCGTCGTGTCGTCGAGCTTGCCATGCTTGCCGGCGATGATCTCGATGAGAAGCTCCCGGCCGACTTTCCGCGCCGCCTCGAACAGCGCGCGCAGCTTCTGCTGCTGCTCTTCCTTGAGCGCCGCCGGATCGTCCGGGTGGTAGAAACACAGGCACTTGATGCAGTGATCGACAGGCCATTCCACCAATTGCGAGCCGATGTCCTGCGAGAACTCGAAGCGCAGCGGCCGCGAGCCCGGCAGTTCCACCGGCCGGCCGAGCCAGGCGAAGGGATGGCGGGCGAATTCGAACATCGCCTCGCGGCCATGTTTCTCATCGATCAGCATGCCGTAGCCGTCGCGTCCGGCGGCGACCTTGGCCGCCGCCTTGACCGCCAGCACCTTGAAATCGCGAATGCGTGCCGGATCGGCGCCGGCCTTCGCGGCGACATCCTCGAGCTGGATGCGATGGTCGCAGGCGAGCGCCATCAGCGAAGGAACGTCGCGCCGGCGGGTTGTCGCCCAATGAATGTGGTTGATCGCCTCGTCCTTGCGCAGCGCCCGATGCTTGCTTCCGTTCTTGAGGAAGAACTGCAGCTCCTCGAAGGTCGGATATTCCGGCGCGCACAGCAGCCGCGAGACGGCGAAGGCGCCGCAGGCATTGGCCCAGGTCGCCGCCGTCGCATGGTCTTCGCCGCCGAGCCAGCCGCGCAGGAAGCCGGACATGAACGCGTCGCCTGCGCCGAGCACATTGTAGATCTCGATCGGAAAACCCTCGCCGACGACGCCGTCTTCCAGATCGTCGCTGATCGGCCCGTCATAGACGATGCAGCCCATGGCGCCGCGCTTGAGCACGATGGTCGCCGAAGACAGCGCGCGGATCGTCTTCAGCGCGCTCAGGCAGTCGTCGGCGCCCGACGCGATCATGATCTCTTCCTCGGTGCCAACGATGAGATCGCAATCGGGCAGCACCGTCTTCAACTGGGCCGAGACCCGGTCGGACTTCACATAGCGCTCGAAGCCCTCGGCATGACCGGCGAGGCCCCACAGGTTCGGCCGGTAGTCGATGTCGAAGACCACCTTGCCGCCCTTGGCTTTCATGATGCGGATCGCCTTGCGCTGGGCGGCGTCGCTGTTGGGGCGCGAAAAATGCGTGCCGGTGACGACGATCGCACCGGCCGAGGAGATGAACGCTTCGTCGATATCCTCTTCGGCCAGCGCCATGTCGGCGCAGTCCGAGCGGTAGAAGATCATCGGCGAAACGCCCTCATCCTCGACCGAAAGCAGCACCAGCGCGGTCAGCCGCTCCTTGTCGGTCTTCAGCCCGTCGGTGTTGACGCCTTCCCGCTTCAGCTGCTCGCGGATGAAACGGCCCATCTGCTCGTCGCCGACGCGCGTCAGCAGCGCCGAGCGCAGGCCGAGCCTGGCCGTACCGACCGATATGTTGGCCGGGCAGCCGCCGACCGACTTGGCGAAGGAGGTGATGTCCTCCAGCCGCGAGCCGATCTGCTGGCCATAGAGGTCGACCGAGGCACGACCGATGGTGATGACGTCGAGCGGCGCCTGTCTTGCGTCCACGGCTTCGCTCATTGGAACCTCCCGTCGGTCTTGTTGTCATGAACAACATTGTTTGGGTAACACGCGCGAGCGGCAGCGTGGCGCCGGCAATATGAAATAATAATTCCAATCCATAGTCAATATGGAATGAGCATTCCCAGCCGAAAAGTGCGGGAGCATGATCCCCGACCGAGGCCGCGGCAAGCGACCGGCTGGGCCCGGCTCAAAGCCTCGGCCGAGTCGCGTCAGGACCTGCTCAGGCCTTGCGCTTGCGGCTGACGTCGCGCCGCTTCTCGCCGACGCCGACGGTCAGCGCCATGGCCAGCGCCATCGTTGCCGACAGCGAACGGAAGCCGGCGAAATCCGCCTCGGCAACCTCGAACCACACGCTGGCAAACTGGGCAAGCGGCGAAAACGAACTGTCGGTGATGGCCACGATCGGCACGCCCTGCTCGGAAATTGCGCGGGCTTCCTCGATGGTGGCCGGCGCGTAGGGCGAGAAGCTGATGGCGATGACGGCGTCCGCCGGCGTGGCGAAGGAGACCATCTCGGCGTTCAGGCCGGCTGCCGATTCGATCAGCTGGTTGCGGATCTTCAACTTGCCCAGCGCATAAGCGATATAGCTCGCCACCGGGTAGGAGCGTCGCTTGGCCAGTACATAGATGGTCTGCGCCTTCGCCAGCAGCGAAATCGCATCTTCGAAGTGCGCGTCGTCGAGCGTGCGCGAAATGTCGTTGAGCGAGGTGCTGGCGGCGGCGACGAAGCCGTCGAAGATCGCCCGGTGGCCCGCGCCGGCATCGGCCTTGGCGCGCAGCGCCTGCAACCGTTCGTCATAGGACGAATTGCGCTCGCGCAGCCGCTCGCGAAACACCTGCTGCAGGCTGGTGAAGCCGTCGAAGCCAAGCTGCTGGGCAAAGCGGATGAGGGTGGAGGGCTGCACGCCGGCCGAGGCGGCGATGCTAGCCGCGGTGCCGAAGGCGATGTCATCGGGATTGTCGAGCGCATAGGCGGCGATCTGGGCGATGCGCTTGGGCAGGCTTTCGCGCCGATCGAGGATCGTGGCGCGCAGCGTCTCGAAGTCGCGAGGTACCCGTTCGTCCATCGTCGGCCCGTCCAAGCTTGTCCAAAGCGCGTCATGTCGAAGCGGTTTCAGTCGGCGCGCTTTAGGCCGTTTGATCCCATGCATGTCGTTGTCCCAAACCGCTGCGCACTTTGGGCGACATGCACTGGAAGCGTCCTCTGTGCCCCATCATAGCGAGCCTGCGCAAGAACACCATAAAAAATGAGGCAGACATTCCATTCGAGATAAAAATGGACTAATTCATCCACGCAACCTTTCTGTCAGTGGAGGAACGAGGGAAGATGGTCGGCGTAGGTCTTATCGGCACCGGGTTCATGGGCAAATGCCACGCCATCGCGTGGAGCGCCGTCGGTGCCGTCTTTCCGGACGTGGCCAAGCCACGGCTCGTCCATCTCGGCGAGGTCAATGAGGACTTGGCCCGGCGCAAGGCCGGCGAGTTCGGCTTCGAGAAAGCGTCCGGCGACTGGCGCGCGGTCGTCAACGATCCGGAGGTCGATGTCGTCTCGCTGACCACGCCCAACCAGTTCCATCCGGAAATGGCCATCGCGGTTCTTCAGGCCGGCAAGCATCTGTGGTGCGAAAAGCCGATGGCGCCGAGCTTCGCCGAGGCCGAGGCGATGGCCGCAGCGGCGAAGAAGTCAGGCAAGGTCGCCGCGCTTGGCTACAACTACATCCAGGGCCCGGCCATCCGTCACATCGGCGCACTGCTCGACGAGAAGATCATCGGCGAGGTCAACCATCTGCGCATCGAGATGGACGAGGATTTCATGGCCGACCCGGAAGCGCTGTTCTTCTGGAAGCACGAGGCCGCTTCCGGCTATGGCGCGCTCGACGATTTCGCCGTGCATCCGCTGTCGCTGGTCACCGCGCTGTTCGGCCGCGTCGCCAGCGTCATCTGCGACATGGCCAAGCCCTATGCCGACCGCAAGCTGGCGGCGGGCGGACGCCGCGCCGTCGAGACCTATGATATTGCCAGCGTCTTGATGCATCTGGAAAACGGCATTGCCGGCACGCTGCTGGTCAACCGCTCGGCGTGGGGCCGCAAGGGCCGCATCGCCATCCAGATCTTCGGCTCGAAAGGGTCGATCCTGTTCGACCAGGAGCGGATGAACGAGTTCCAGCTCTATCTCACGTCCGATCGCCCGACCGAACAGGGCTATCGCACCATCCTGGTGGCGCCGCAGCACAAGCCCTACGATCTTTTCGTGCCGGCGCCCGGCCACAGCCTCGGCTTCAACGATCTAAAGATCATCGAGTGCCACGAACTGCTGGCGCGGCTTGCCGGCACGCCGGCGCGGCTCATCGAGTTCGCCGAAGGCCTGGAGATCGAGCGCACCGTGCATGCAATGGCACGCTCCTTCAAGGAAAAGCGCTGGGTCGACGTGAGGTAGAGCGGCTGCTTCCCTTCTCCCCCTTGTGGGAGAAGGTGTCGCCGAAGGCGACGGATGAGGGGTGTTCCAGGGAACGCCAGCGTCTCATTCCGCTGGAACACCCCTCAACCGTCTCGGCGCTAACGCGCCGATCCACCTTCTCCCACAAGGGGGAGAAGGGAAATCGCGTCAGCTGCCAACCGCCGCATTCGCCTCCCAGCCGTTGACCCAGACCTGCCGCAAGCGGTCGCCTTCGCCCTTGAAGCGCAGCCCGGTCGGCTGGCAATCCGCGATCCGGTCGCTGCGGAAATTGCGGATCGCCTGGCGCAGCTCGCACCAGGCGACGATGTTGGCGGTTTCGGCGTAGTAGATGAGCGCGATCGGCCGGACGAGGCGCTCGGAGGCGCGGCCCATCTCGTCGCGATAGGAGAGGTCGAGCTTTTCCTCGTCGCGGATGGCGCGGCGCACCAGCGCCAGGTCGATGGTGCCGGCCGAGGGCGCGGCGAATCCCCACGCATGCAGCGCATTGGCGTCGAGCGTCTGCCGCAAAGGCGGCGGCACCGCACCGGCGATCTTGGCGCCGACACGCTTGGCCGCCTGCTTGAGCTCGTCGTCTCCCGTGCGCTCCAGCAGCGCCAGCGACAGGACGATCGCCTCCATCTCCTCGATCGAAAACATCAGCGGCGGCAGATCGAAGCCGGGACGCAGTATGTAACCGATGCCGCGTCCGCCCTCGATCGGCACGCGCATCGCCTGCAGGGCCGCGATGTCGCGGTAGATGGAACGGATGGTCACTTCCAGCTGCGCGGCGATCGTCGCCGCCGTCACCGGCTGCCGCGCCAGCCGCAGGATCTGGATGATCTCGAACAGGCGCGACGCCTTGCGCATTTTCTCACCCGGCTCCGATCGCAACTGACACATCATCGTCAGTTGGGTTGGTCTATAGGACTGCCTATCGAGTTGAAAATCAACAAATTCCTCTGCGGCGCGCCGTCAGGAGGCGACGAGCAACTGACATGAATTATGCGGAAAATCCATGAATTATGCGGAAAATCTTTGGCTCTTCTTCATCCTCCTGTTCGGCATCATCGCCGTTCCGGGCATGGACATGCTGTTCGTGCTGGCCAATGCGCTGACCGGCGGACGCGACCGGGGTCTTGCAGCAACCGGCGGCATCATGGTCGGCGGCATTGTGCACACGCTGAACGGCGCCATCGGCGTCGGCCTGCTCATGCATTTCGTGCCGATCCTGTTCACGCCGCTGCTGATTGCCGGCGCCGCCTACATGGCCTTCATCGGCATCACGCTGATGCGCAGTTCGATCACCGTCGGTGATGACGGGCCCGCCGGCAGCCGCTCCGCATGGAAGGCGTTTCGCCAGGGTTTCGTGACCTGCCTGATCAACCCGAAGGCCTACCTCTTCGTGCTGGCCGTCTACCCGCAATTCCTGAAGCCGGATTATGGTCCGATCTGGATGCAGGCGACCATCATGGGCCTGATGACGGTCCTGACCCAGGCCGCGATCTATGGCGGGCTCGCAATATCAGCCGGCCGCAGCCGCAAGCTTCTGATCGCCAATCCGCGGGCGACCGTTCTCGCCGGCCGGGCGGCCGGCTTGCTGTTGTTTGCGGTCTCGGTGTTCACCGCGTGGGAAGGGCTGAGGACGGCGTGATCCCTGGCTGAATCGGGAACCGCCGCCCTGCCTTGTGCCCGGCCAGATCAAGCGGCGCCCGGTCGGCTCTCCATCATGGCGCGGCGTGTCGAGCGGCGCCATTCGACGGCGCCGGCAAGGCCGTGCAGCACGGTCTCGGTGGTTGCCCAGTCGATGCAGCCATCGGTGATGCTCTGGCCGTAGACGAGCGGCTTGCCTGCCACCACGTCCTGCCGGCCGGCGACGAGATTGCTCTCGATCATGACGCCGACGATGCGCTCGTCACCCGCCGCCACCTGCCCCGCGACATCCGCTGCCACCTTGGGCTGGTTCTCCGGCTTCTTCGAGCTGTTGGCGTGGCTGACATCGATCATCAGCCTGGGTGCGACGCCGATGCGGGCGAGTTCCACGCTAGCCGCCTCGACGCTCGCCGCGTCATAGTTGGGCTGAACGCCGCCGCGCAGGATGACATGGCAGTCCTCATTGCCGGTGGTGGTCGCGATGCCGCTGCGGCCGCCCTTGGTCACCGCCATGAAATGATGCGGCTGCGCGGCGGATTTCACCGCCTCGGCGGCGATCCTGAGATTGCCGTCGGTGCCGTTCTTGAAACCGACCGGGCAGGAGAGGCCCGATGCCAGTTCGCGGTGGATCTGGCTCTCGGTCGTGCGCGCGCCGATCGCGCCCCAGGCGACGAGGTCGGCAATGTATTGCGGGGTGGTCATATCGAGGAATTCGGTCGCCGCCGGCAGGCCGAGATTGTTGACGGCCGAAAGGACGTTGCGCGCCATCCGCAAACCCTTGTCGATGTTGAAGCTGCCGTCGAGGTCCGGATCGTTGATCAGGCCTTTCCAGCCGACCGTCGTGCGCGGCTTTTCGAAATAGACCCGCATGACGATCTCCAACCGGTCGGACAGGGCCTCGCGCAGCGCCGCCAGACGGCTGGCATAGTCGACCGCAGCGACCGGATCGTGGATCGAACAGGGGCCGACGACGACGAGCAGCCGGTCGTCGGTCCCGTTCAGGATGGCATGGATGGCGTTTCGTGACGCGCTGACGGTGCGCGTCGCCGTCAGCGTGCGCGGGATTTCCCGCATCACCTGGTCGGGTGTGCTCAGTTCTCGGATTTCCTTGACCCGAAGGTCGTCTGTGGTGGTCAACACGGCTTTCTGCTCCTTTTTGGGAACCTGCCGGCTGATACAAAAAAGCCGCCAGGTCTGGCGGCTGTTCGGATATTGTTGCTGCAATCTTCAGATCGAGCGCAATCCTCCCGCCGCCAGCGAGCTGCTAAAGTACCAATAGGTGGCGGTCAGGTGGATCATGCGGCTCATATAGTGGAAGCCGAGGCGTTTGTCACGCGGGTGATGGCTGGTAGGCCGAACCGCAGCGATTTCGTCATTCCCAGGGCAAAGCAGGAGCGAAGCTCCGTCGCGGAGACCCTGGGATCCATGCCGCGACCCTGGCCACGGAGTGCAGCGGAGCAGAATTCTTGACCGTAGTGACGCTTCGGATTTCCCGGCATGGATCCTCGGGTCTGCGCCGCGTCGCGGCGCTCCTTGCTCCGCCCGTGGATGACGAAGTGATGGACGTTCCCGCCAAACTTCATGCCGTCCAGGGATCGAAGAGTTCTATCCCAAAGCCTTCGAAATCCTTCGTGTTGCGCGTTACCAAGGTGAGCTGCTGCGCGATCGCCGTGGCTGCGATCAGCCCGTCCATCGACGAGAGGCCGCGACCGCGGCGCTTCGCAAGGCCCATCAGGTCGCCCCAGGCCAAGGCAACCGGTTCGTTCACCGGCAAAACCCTCTGCTCGAAGCGCTGCGGCAGGTCCCGGGCGAGCCATTCGGCAAGGGCTTCGCGTTTCCGGCCCTCATCCATGAGGGCGACGCCGCGCCGGATCTCGGCGATCGATACGACGCTGATGAATGAGCGGTCCTCATCAAGCCCGTCCAGCCAGTCCAGAACGCGTGCGTCCGGCTCCGGCCTTGTCACCTCGGACAGGACATTCGTATCGAGCAGCACTCTCACAGCGGCAGGTCACGCGGCTCGTCACGCTGACGCTCGAGGTTGAGATCGGCGCCGCGCAGTGGTGACTCCAGCAGGAACTGCGCAAGCGTACCTTTGCGCACGGTCTTGCGCTGCCATTCCTCGGCCGAGACGACAACCACGCTCGGTTTGCCGTTTCTGGTGATCGTCTGCGGCGATGACTGCGCGCGCTCGATAACCTCCGAGAGCCGGGCTTTTGCCCCGGCGACCGTCCAATTGGTGTCTTTGGGCGACGGTAGCATCGCATCCCTCATGACTAGCTTGACTATCATGACTATATAGGGAGGGCGGTGCTGCCGCAACAGGGGTTGAAACTACTCCGGTGACGCCCCCGCGACGCTCTGGTCATAGTCGACCAGCGATCCGGTCATGACACCGGACTGCGGGCTGACCATGTAGCTGATCAGCCGGGCAAGCTGGTCCGGCTTCACCAACTGGCCCATCGGCTGCGCGGCTTCGGCCTTCGCCAGCCAATCATCCGGCGCGTCGTGCCATTTCTTCTGCACGATATCCTCGCCCTCGGTGTCCATCCAGCCGGGCAGCACGGCGTTGCAGCGGATGCGGTTGAAGCGATAGGCGTTGGCGACGTTCTTGGTCAGCGTCATCAGCGCGCCCTTGCTGGTCGAATAGGGCGTCAGGAACGACTGGCCGGTATGCGCCGACATCGACAGCACGTTGACGATCGAGCCGGGTGCTTTCTTTTCCAGGAGATGCGCCACCACGCCCTGCATCAGGAAAAACGGGCCGCGCACATTGGTGTCGAAGATCGTGTCGAACAGCTCTTCCGAGGTTTCGACCAGCGAGCCCCGTGCGGAAGTGGCGGCGGCGTTGACCAGCGCGTTGATGGTGCCGAAATGCGAGAGCGCGGCGGCGACCGCGCGCTTGCAGTCGGCCACCTTCGAAACGTCGGCGCTGATGAAGATCGCGTCGACGCCCGCTTTCTTGAAATGGGCGACCGCCTTGTCACCCTTCTCCTGCGAGCGGCCGATAAGCGCCAGCGCCCGGCAGCCTTCGTCGGCCAATGCTTCGGCGACGGCAAAGCCAATGCCTTGCGCCCCGCCGGTGACGATGGCGCGTGTGTTCGAATTGCGATCGGCTGATGCGCTCATCGCTTTGCTCCTGTGGCTTGGGTCCGGGTTCTTACTTGTCGAGGCGAACGGTCTTGCCTGATGTCGCCGACTTCAGCGCCGCGTCCGCCAGCTTTAGCGCCACCAGTCCGTCCGCGCCGCTCGGCGACGCCTTCTTGCCCGAGGTCGCGGCGGCAATGAACGCGGCTATCTCGATGGCATAGGCGTCGAGATAGCGGGTCATGAAGAAATCGTGCAGCGGCGGGCGGGTATAGCCCTTGTCGTTGGCGACTTCGATCGACACCGGCCGCTGGTTCTCGGCGGCCACCATGCCTTTCGAGCCATGCACCTCGATGCGCTGGTCGTAGCCATAGGTGGCGCGGCGCGAGTTGGAGATGACAGCCTGCTTGCCGGACGCGGTTTCGAGAATGACGCTGACCGAGTCGAAATCGCCGGCCTCGCCGATCTTCTTGTCCACAAGCACCGAGGCATGGGCGCTCACGGCAACTGGTTCCTCGCCGAGCAGGAAGCGCGCCATGTCGAAATCATGGATCGTCATGTCGCGGAAAATGCCGCCCGAGCGCTTGATGTAATCGATCGGCGGCGCGCCCGGATCGCGCGAGGTGATGGTGACCATCTCGACGGTGCCGATGGCGCCATCGTCGATCGCCTTGCGCACGGCGGCGAAATGCGGGTCGAAGCGCCGGTTGAAGCCGACCATCAGCGTTGCCTTGGCCTTGTCGACCACGGCCAGGCACTTCTCGACGCGCTTGACGTCGAGGTCGATCGGCTTTTCGCAGAAGATCGCCTTGCCGGCCTTGGCGAAGCGCTCGATCAGATCGGCATGGGTATCGGTCGGCGTGCAGATGACGACGGCGTCGATGTCACCGGCTTTCTCGATGGCATCGATGCTGCGCACCTCGGCTCCGTAGGCGCTTGCCAGTTCGGTCGCCGCCTTCTCGAAGGCATCGGCGACGGCCACCAGTTTGGCCTGCGGGTTGGAGCCGACGGCGCGGGCATGGACCTTGCCGATGCGGCCGGCACCGAGGAGGGCGAAACGAACAGTCATGGATATTTCCTCTAGGGGGATGGGGTTCGAGAGAATTGTGTCTCCACCTTCCCGTCGGGAAAAGGTGGCAAGTTGTTTCCGAGCGCCGCGGATCGTCCCGGAACCGGGTGATCGCCCTGTTTTAGGCCGCGAGTTCCGCCTCTCCGGTCTTGGCCCCGGTGATGTAGGAGACGATGTCCTGCCCGTCAGTGTTCTCCTTGCGCAGATTGGCGACGATGCGGCCGCGCCGGAAGACGACGATGCGGTCGCAGAGGTCGAACACCTGGCGCATGTTGTGGCTGATCAGGATCAGCGGCTCGCCATTGTCCTTCAATGTGCGGATGATGTTTTCGACCTGTGCGGTCTCCTGCACGCCGAGCGCCGCCGTCGGCTCGTCCATGATGATCAGCTTGGAGGCGAAGGTCGCGGTCCGGGCGATCGCCACGCATTGCCGCTGGCCGCCCGACATATGGCGGATGGTGTTCGACAAATTGGGGATCTTCACCGCGGTGCGGATCAGCGCAGCTTCGGTCGCCTTGCGCATGTATTTGCGGTCGAGGATCGAGAACGGGCCGAGGTTGAACAGCACTTTTTCGCGGCCGAGGAACAGGTTCGACGGCACGTCGAGGTCGTCGGCCAGCGCCAGGTTCTGGAACACGGTCTCGATGCCGGCCGTGCGAGCCTCGATCGGCCCGGCAAAATTCACTTCCTTGCCGTCGAACCAGACCTGGCCGCTGGTGCGCTGTTCGACGGCGGTGATCTGGCGCACGAAGGTCGACTTGCCGGCGCCGTTGTCTCCCATGATGGCGACATGCTCGCCTTTGCGCAGCTCGAAATTGGCGCCTTCCAGCGCATGCACGCCGCCATAGCGCTTGGTCAGGTTTTCGGTCTTCAGGACGATGTCTGTCGTGGAGATATCTGGCATGGTCAAGCCCTCAATGCCCGCATACGCTGGCGCCATTGGTCGAGAACGACCGCGCCGACGATGATCACGCCCTTGACCATCTCCTGGTAGTAGGCGTCGAGGCGCAGGAAGGTGAAGCCGGAGATGATGACGCCGAAGATCAGCGAGCCGATCACCGTGCCGATGATCGAGCCGCGGCCGCCCGACAGCGAGACGCCGCCGATGACCGCCATGGCGATGGCGTCGAGCTCGTACATCACGCCCATGCCGGACTGCGCGGTGAGGTTCTTCGAAGAGAGCACCACGGCGGCGAGCGCGGCGAGAATGCCGGCGATGACGTAGACCAGGATCTTGTGGTTGGCGATCTTGATGCCGGACATGCGCGCGGCGTCCTCGTTGGAACCGATCGCGTAACAGTGCTTGCCATACCTGGTGTAGGTCATGATCAGCTGGAACAGGATAGCCAGCGACAGGAAGATGATGACCGGCATCAACCCCTTGCCGATCGCCGCGAAACTTTCGGTGGGAAACGAGATCGGCTGGCCCTTGGACCACCATTTGGCGATGCCGCGCGCGGTGACCATCATGCCGAGCGTGGCGATGAATGGCGGAATGCGCGTGTAGGCGATCAGCGCGCCGTTGACCAGGCCGGCGAACAGGCCACAGCCGATCGCCACCAGCACCGGCACGATGACCGGCAGGTCGGTCCAGCCTTGCGCCAGGAACATCGCCTTGGGATTGGGGTTGCCGTTGACGGTCGCCACCTGGGCGAAGCTCATGGCGATCATGGCGGTCGCGCCGACGATCGAGCCCGAGGACAGGTCGATGCCGCCGGTGATGATCACTTGCGTCACGCCGATGGCGATGATGCCGACGATCGACACCTGCAGGATGATAATCTGCAGGCGTGCCTCGTTGAAGAGACCGCCGACGTCGCTGCGGGTGTTGAACAGGAAACTGTCGCCGAGAAAGATACGGCCGATCAGTTCGAAGATGACGACCAGGATGACGAGCGCCAGGAAGACGTTGAATTCGGCCGGCCAGTTGCGCTTCTTCGCGTCATAGCTGACCCCGCCGACGCCGTGAGATGTCTGTGCCAATCTTCTATCCTCCATCAGCCGCGGTCGTCCTCGGTACCCGAAGGCGCTTAGGGAAGAGGAGCGGCGCTGTCGTTGCGCGAGAGCGCCGCTCCGTGGATCCGTTGCTCAGTTCTTCTTCAGGAACTTGTCGATGTTGGCCGGCGTCACCAGTTGGAAGGGCACGTAGACCTTGTGCTCGACCTTCTCGCCCTTGGCGAGCTTCAGTGCCGCATCCAGCGCACCGGCGCCCTGGCCGGCCGCGTCCTGGAACACGGTTGCGTCGAGGTCGCCGGCTTGCATGGCCGCCAGCGCGTCCTGGGTGGCGTCGACGCCGCCGACCACAACCGACTTCATGTCGATGTTGGCGGCCTTCATCGCCTGGATGGCGCCAATGGCGCTTTCGTCATTGTTGGCGATGACGCCGTCGAACGGCTTGCCGGTCGACAGCCAGTTGGTCATCAGGTTCTGCGCTTCGTCGCGGTTCCAGTTCGACGTCTGCTTGTCGATGATCTTGATGAAGCTGCAATCTGGCGTGGCGATGACCTCTTCGATATCCTTGGTGCGCTGCACGGCGGCCTGGTTGGAAAGCTCGCCCATGATGACATAGACATTGGCTTCCTTCTTGCCGGCTTCCTTGAACAGGCGGCAGATTTCCTTGGTTTCGAGCGTGCCGGAATCGGCCTCGTTCGAGGCGACGAAGGCCTGGTTGTCCGGCAGCGTGTTCACATTGACCGGCTCGCGGTTGACGTAGACCAACGGAATCTTGGCGGCTGCGGCGGCATCCGACATGGCCTGCGTGGCCGAAGTGTCCACCGGGTTGACGATGATGGCGTCGACGCCCGAAGCCGCGAAGTTCTTGATCTGGTCGAGCTGCTTGGCAACGTCATTCTGCGCGTCTTCGACCTGCAGCTCGACGCCGCTCATGCCCTTGGCCTGCTCGATCATGCCGTTGCGCAGCACGGTCAGGAAGTTGTCGTCGAACTTGGCCATCGACACGCCGATCTTGGCGGCCATGGCCGATGAACTCATCAGCGCCGCGAAGGCGACGCCCAAAAGCAGTTTCTTCATTGTAATCTCTCCTCCACTTTTGGTGTCCGGTTGCACCGATCTATCCGGAATCCCCGATCTCCCCGGGGAATCTCTCCCTGATGTCATTCCGTTCCCTGTGGCTCCCGCATCGGCAGGAATGCCAAACCGTCTGTTTGAAACAGATATTCCGGAACGAAAGAACCAAAATACACAGCCAGTGAAATATTTATTCCATTCCAGCGGAACGTCAAGGGCGATTCCGCGGCCTGCCGCCGGATTTTCGGATCGTTCTGATGGATTCTATCATTTCCGGCCGCCACTCTCGGACGAGAAAGGCTAGATATTTTCCGGCAGATAGATGTCGAAGGGCAGGAAGGTCTGGCCAGGCGCGTTGGCGGCACCGGCTTCGATGGCGTGCACCATTCGATCGACCAGTTCGCGGCAGAGCGCGGCCAGCGGCGTCGAGATCACCATGGTGAGGATGTTGTCGGCGAGTGCCGCGCGCGACGCGGCATTGATCTCGTTGCAGACGACCACCGGCATGTTTACGGGCCTTACTGCCCGCAGCGCCGAGACCGCGCCTTCCATGCCGCCACCGGCGACATAGCAGCCGGCAAGGTCCGGATAGCGCGCCAGGAGATCGATCATCGCATCATGGGTCACCTGGTTTGCCTCCAGATTGACCAGCGTTTCGAGCACGCTGAAGTCGGGTGCATGCTCGCGAAAGAACGAGCGGAAGCCGATCTCGCGCAACTCGTGGCCATGGAAGCGAAGGCTGCCGACGAAGAGCGCTACTTTGCCGGGCTGCCGCGCCGCCCTGGCGATCATCCAGGCCGCGGTACGGCCGACCTTGCGGTTATCGAGGCCGACATAGCCCTCGCGGATACCGGCGGCGAAATCGGACAGCAGCGAGAACACCGGTTGCCCTCTCGCCTTCAACGCCTCGACCGCCGCGGTCAGGGTCGGATGGTCCGGGCCGACAACGGCGATGGCCCTCGATTTTGCCGCCAGCCTGCGCATCTGGGCGGCGATCTCGTCTGGGACCAGGGAACTGGCGAAGTCGATGGTTGCGGCGCCACGGAACCGCTGCGACTGCGAGACCGCCAGTTCGAGCTCCGTTGCGAAGTCGCCGTAGAAGACGTCATTGCCTCGCAAAAGCAAGAAGCCGAGCCGGTACTCGGGCAACTCATGGCGCATGCGTTGCTTGATCAGGCCGGCCGCGTGATAGCCGATCTCGGTCGCGGTCTCATAGACGCGGCGCGCGGTTTCCTCGCGCACCGGCAGGCGATTGTTGAGCACGCGGTCCACCGTGGCGACGCTGACACCGGAGATGCGCGCCAGGTCGGTGATGGTCGGCCGTTTCGCCATGATCGCCCTCATTCGAATTGCAGGGTATCAATACATCATTCTGATAGGAAATGATAGAAACTATCTTTATGATGTTGAGTCTATCATGGCTCGGCGTTATTTTGACGGTGGAAGCTGGCAATATCAGGCATTCGCCAATGCCTTGCCGAGGGAGGCAACCATGACCATAGCGCCGTCCCGGCGTGACTACAGCCTGATCGGCCGCGACGCCAAGCTCGCCGTGGAGAACGGCCTGTCGGCGGCCGAGTGGTATCACACCGACATTCCGCGCAAGCAGATGAAGGAGCTGATGCAGCGCTCCGACGGTCCGGCGATCCGCGATACCGCGATCTGGATTGCCGCGCTCGTCGTCAGCGGCGCCGGCGGCGCCTGGTTCTGGGGCAGTTGGTGGTGCGTGCCGTTCTTCTTCGTCTATGGCGTGCTCTACGGCTCCTCGACCGATTCACGCTGGCACGAATGCGGCCACGGCACGGCCTTCCGCACGCAGTGGATGAACGACGTCGTCTATCAGATCGCCTGCTTCATGATCATGCGCAATCCGGTGACCTGGCGCTGGAGCCACACGCGCCACCACACCGACACCATAATCGTCGGCCGCGACCCGGAAATCTCCGTCATGCGGCCACCGGACCTGGTGCGCGCCATCCTCGGCTTTGTCGGCGTGCTCGATGCCTGGCATGCGATGTCAGACATGCTGCGCAACGCCGCCGGCAACATCAGCGCCGCCGAAAAGACCTTCATTCCGGAGCAGGAACAGGGCAAGGCGATCCGCATTGCCCGCGTCTGGACCGCCATCTATGCCGCGACCATCGCGCTGGCGCTCTATTCCGGCTCGTTCCTGCCCTTGATGCTGGTCGGCCTGCCCAGGCTCTATGGCGCCTGGCACCATGTCATGGTCGGCCTGCTGCAGCATGGCGGCCTGGCCGACAATGTCACCGACCATAGGCTGAACAGCCGCACCGTCTACATGAACCCGATCAGCCGCTTCATCTACTGGAACATGAACTATCACGTGGAGCATCACATGTTCCCGATGGTGCCCTACCATGCGCTGCCGAAGCTGCATGCGCTGATCAAGCACGATTTGCCGGCGCCGACTCCGTCGATCCTGGCCGGCTACCGCGAGATGATACCGGTCTTCCTGCGCCAGCTGCGCAACGAGGATTATTTTCTCAAGCGCGAACTGCCGCCGACCGCCAGGCCGTATCGCGAGGAATTCCACAGCGATGCCGTCGCCGCCGCGGCGGAATGACGATGCGATTTTTGCGGAGGAACAAATGAGCGACTGGGTCGAGGCCTGCGCCGCCGATGACATCGACGAAGAGGACGTGATGCGCTTCGACCATGGCGGCCGCACCTTCGCCATCTATCGCAGCCCCGACGACGAGTACTTCGCCACCGATGGGCTTTGCTCACATGAGAAGGTGCATCTCGCAGACGGGCTGGTGATGGACGACATCATCGAATGCCCCAAGCACAATGGCCGCTTCAACTACAAGACGGGTGCGGCCAAGGGCGCGCCGGTCTGCGTCAACTTGAAAACCTATCCGGTCAAGGTCGACGCCGGCAAAGTCCTGGTTCAGATCGGGTGACGGATATGGCGCGCGGCATGGTCATCATCGGCGCCGGCGAATGCGGCGGGCGCGCAGCGCTCGCGCTGCGCGATCTCGGCTATGACGGGCCGGTGACGATCGTCGGCGACGAACCGCATCTGCCCTATGAAAGGCCGCCTTTGTCCAAGGACGCGATGGCCAGCGACACGCCGGAAATCAAGGCGATCGCCAGTGACGAGATGCTGGCTGAGAAGTCGATCCGCCATATCCATTCCGTCCAGGCCGTGGCGATCAATCGCGCGGCGCATGCGGTGCGCCTGTCGGACGGCTCGGTGCTGCCCTACGACAAGCTCCTGCTGGCCACCGGCTCGACCCCGCGCAAGCTGCCGATGCCCGGCCTTGGCGCGCGCTGCGTCTATCTCCGCACCTTCGCCGATGCGCTGGCCATCCGCGCCCATCTCAGCGCCGGCAACCGCATTGCCATCATCGGCGGCGGCTTCATCGGCCTGGAACTCGCCGCCGCGGCCCGCAAGCTCGGCGCCTCGGTCACTGTCATCGAGGCGCAGCCGCGCATCCTGATGCGCGGCGTGCCGGCCGAGATCGCCGAAATCATCCATCAGGCGCACATTGCCGAAGGCGTCGACATACTGTGCGGCGACGGTATTGCGTCGATCGCCGACGACGGCAGGCAAGTTCGCATCGCTCTTGCCGGCGGCCGAGAGGTATCCGCCGATCTCGCCATTATCGGCATCGGCGCCGTGCCGGTGACCGCGCTGGCCGCCGAAGCTGGCCTGGCGATCGAAAACGGCATTGCCGTGGACGAGCAACTGCGCAGCAGCGATCCCGACATCTTTGCCGCCGGCGACTGCTGTTCGTTCCCGCTCGCCGTCTATGACGGCCGTCGCGTGCGGCTGGAAGCCTGGCGCAACGCCCAGGAACAGGGCGCGCTGGCGGCCAGAAACATGCTGGGCGCCGGCGAGGCGCATGCGGCGGTGCCGTGGTTCTGGTCGGATCAGTATGGCCTGTCGCTGCAGATCGCCGGGCTCTCGGACGAAGGCCGGAGCACGGTGCGCCGCGATCTCGGCGAAGGCGCCTTCATCCTGTTCCATTTGGCTGAGGACGGCAGGCTGGTGGCGGCGAGCGGCATCGGCCCCGGCAATGCGGTCGCCCGCGACATCAGGCTGGCCGAAATGCTGATCGGCAAGCGGGCAAAGCCCACGCCGGAAGCGCTGGGATCGCAGGACGTCAAGCTGAAGTCGTTGCTGGCGGCGTGAGATTTACCCTCCCCCTTGTGGGGAGGGTCGCTGCGAAGCAGGGGGATGGGGGGCGGCACCGACCCCCACCCGGACCTTCGGTCCGACCTCCCCACAAAGGGAAGGTAGAGGGCCGTGCCCTAAAACAGCGCCTTCAGCTCCGACAATTTGTCGTTGACCAGCCAGCCGTAATAATTCTCTTCCGGCAGTTTCGCCGGCTCGCCGGCGGCGCGGCGCTTGTCGTTTTCGGCCTTCAGCGCATAGGCGCGCTGCTCCGGATTGCCGACATTGTAGAGCGTGGCGGTCAGTCCCGGATTGCCCGAAATGTCGAAGCCGGCAATGCTCTTGTAGGCGTCAATCGATTTCCGGATCGTCGCCGCCACATAAGGCAGTGTCAGGTCCGGATCCATGATGGTCTTGTAGACCGCATTGGGGTCGGCGACGTCGAGCTCCGGCAGTCCGGACACCTTGTGCACGAGATCGCTCATCTGCAGGGCGGTCAGCGGGTTCAGCTGGCCGAGCCCGAAAGTCTGGCCGGCATAGTAGGGCTGGAAGAAGGTGGCGCCGAAACGGTCGTCGGGAAAGCTTGTCCCGCCAACGGTCTTGCCGCGAAACGAGCGGTTCCACACCTGCTCGCGGCATTCCCACAAATCGTAGCTGTCCGACATTCCGGCGCATTTCCTGAATTCCGGCCGCTGCACGAAATCCGTGATGTCCTCGCCGTCATAGGCGAAGGACAGCTTGCTGGAGAGATAGGAGATCGCCTTGACGTAGTAGGTCTGCAGCCGGTCATAGGCATCGACATTGTAGGTGTGCTCGCCGACGATGGCGCCCACGATGTGCATCGGATCGACGCCGTAGGCGGCAGCCGCCTTCTTGATCTTGGCGCGCAGGTCGGCGTCATTCTGCAGCAAAGCGTAGACCTTGCGGTATTTCGCCTGGAAGGTGGTGTTGGTCGCCTGCGTGCGCCGGCTCGAGGCACCCGGAATGTCCGGCTGCTCGGCATTGCGGTTTCCCGGCGGCACCAATGTCGCCGCTTGCGCGCCGAACAGCGTCGCCGCCAGCGTCAGGCCGAGAAGGACCAGGATGAGTTTTTTCATGCGCCGCCGCTGCCCAGGCAATTCCAGGAAAGTGTGAAACGGTTTTCCGTCCGGAATTGCGTCAAACCAAGAGATCGAGAATTGCCCAAGAGATCGAGAATTGCCGCGCAAACTAGGTAAAGCTCTTGGTCGAGTCGAGAGCGCCCCCGCACAAGGCAAGACGAAAGGTGGCCAGATGGTACCATCTGGCCACACATGATGCTTTTGCCGGGACGTGTTGCCTGAACCGGCGCCGGATGAACCGGCGCCGCCTTTTAAAGGATGAATCGCGACAAATCTGTGTTTCGCGAGAGATCGCCGACATGCTTTTCGACATAGGCGGCGTCGATGGTCACCGATGTGCCGTTGCGGTCCGGCGCATCGTAGGAAATCTCGTCCAGCACCCGCTCCATCACCGTCTGCAGCCGCCGGGCGCCGATATTCTCGACGCTGGCATTGAGGTCGACGGCAATGCCGGCGAGCGAATCGATGGCATCGTCGGTGAAGGTCAGCTCGACGCCCTCGGTCTTCATCAGCGCGATATATTGCTTGATCAGGCTCGCTTCCGTCTCGGTCAGGATGCGGACGAAATCCTCCTTCTCCAGCGCACGCAATTCGACGCGGATCGGCAGGCGGCCCTGCAGCTCCGGCAAAAGGTCGGACGGCTTCGAGACGTGGAACGCGCCGGAAGCGATGAACAGGATGTGATCCGTCTTCAACGGCCCGTATTTGGTCGCCACCGTGGTGCCTTCGACCAGCGGCAGCAGGTCGCGCTGCACGCCTTCGCGCGAAGGCCCGCCGGAAATGTCGGATCTCGCCGCGATCTTGTCGATCTCGTCGAGGAAGACGATACCGTCATTTTCCGCCGCATCGAGCGCCCGGCGCACCACCTCATCCTGGTCGAGCAGCTTGTCGGACTCGTCGTTCACCAAGAGGTCGTAGGATTCCTTCACCGTCGTCTTGCGCAGCTTGGTTTTCTTGCCGCCCATCGCCTTCGACAGCATGTCGTTGATGTTGAGCACGCCGATATTGGCGCCCGGCATGCCGGGGATCTCGAAGCCGGGCATGCCGCCATTGCCGGTGTCCGCCACCTCGATCTCGATTTCCTTGTCGTCGAGTTCGCCGTCGCGAAGCTTCTTGCGGAAACTGTCGCGCGTGGCCGGGCTGGCCGTCTTGCCAACCAGCGCTTCCAGCACGCGTTCCTCGGCGTTGACGTGGGCGCGCGCCTTGACGTCCTCGCGCATCTTCTCGCGCACCAGGCCGATGGCGATCTCGACCAGGTCGCGGATGATCTGCTCGACATCGCGGCCGACATAGCCGACTTCGGTGAACTTGGTGGCTTCGACCTTGACGAAGGGCGCCCCGGCCAGCCGCGCCAGGCGGCGCGAGATCTCCGTCTTGCCGACGCCGGTCGGCCCGATCATCAGGATGTTCTTCGGCATCACCTCTTCGCGCATCTGGCCTTCAAGCTGCTGGCGGCGCCAGCGGTTGCGCAGGGCGATGGCCACGGCGCGCTTGGCGTCCTTCTGGCCGATGATGAAGCGGTCGAGTTCCGAAACGATTTCGCGGGGAGAAAATGTCGTCATAGCTAAATTCCACTTTGCCACTGCTTGATGGCCTCGAACGGATGCAGCAGCATGATCACGTTGAGCGTCAGATTGTCCCGGATGAGATAGCCGGTACCCAGTTCGAAGAGGACGGCGAGGCTGACGATCACCCATATAGGTAGCTTTCGCGCCATCACAAATCCCAGCACCATGGCCAGCGTGTCGGACACCGAATTGATGATGCTGTCGCCATAATAGTCGAGCGAGATGGTGCCCGCGCGGTACCGCTCGATGATGAACGGGCTGTTCTCGAGCAGCTCCCAGCCGCCCTCGACGAAGACGGCAAAGGCCAGCCGCAAGCCGATCGGCGAACGCGGGAACAGGAACTGGGCCAGCGCGTAGAACAGGAAGCCGTGGATGATGTGCGAGAAGGTGTACCAGTCCGAAATGTGCTGGGAGTTCTCCGAACTGTTCACCACGCCATGCCAGAGCTTGACGTAGCCACAGGTGCATATCGGCGGATGGCCCATTCCGTAGAGGGCGCCGGCCTGGAAGATGAGCAACCCGAGGACGAGCAGAAGTCCCATGCGCCAGCTGTCTTCATAGGCCGAATAGCCCTCGTCAACGCCGGGTGTGCTCATTTGATTATTCCCCCTCTTGTTCATCGTCGGCATCGATCGCCATCAGCACGACGTCGCCATAGACCGATTGCCTGCGATCAATGGCCCGGAATCCGGCCTTTTCATAGGCCCGGATGGCCCGGATGTTGGCGGGGTCGGGGTCGATGATGACGCGCGGTACGCCCTCCTCGAACAATTGCTCGACGAACTGGCGCACGATCGCCGAGCCATGGCCACGCCCGACCAGTTCCGGCCGGCCAATCGACACGTCGATGCCGAGCGTGCCGAACGGCTGGTCGGCATAGGGATGATCGTCTTCCAGATGCGGGTCGTAGCTCTGCAGATAGGCGATCGGCAAACCGTCGAGTTCGACGATCAGCGGCTCGACGGAAATACTGTCGATGTGCTCGCGGATCTCGGCGATTTCGGTCTCTGGATCGTCCCACCATTGCGCGACATGCGGCTCGGCGAGCCAGCCGGCGATCATCGGCAGGTCTTTCTCCGTCACAGGCCGAAAATCATAGAGCACGCCTGATTCAGGCGGCATCGAGCGTTTCGACGACGAAATTGTTGTTGGTGTAGACGCAGATGTCGGATGCGATCTGCATCGCCTTGCGGGCGATCTCCTCGGCATCCTTGTCGGTGTCCATCAGCGCGCGTGCGGCGGCCAGCGCGTAATTGCCGCCCGAACCGATGGCCATGACGCCAAATTCGGGTTCGAGCACGTCGCCGGTGCCGGTCAGCGCCAGCGAGACCGACTTGTCGGCAACCAGCATCATGGCCTCCAGCCGGCGCAGATAGCGGTCGGTGCGCCAGTCCTTGGCAAGCTCGACGCAGGCGCGCGTCAGCTGGTCGGGATATTGTTCGAGCTTGGCTTCCAGCCGCTCCAGCAGCGTGAAGGCGTCGGCCGTGGCGCCGGCGAAACCCGCAATCACATTGCCGCCCTTGCCGATGCGGCGGACTTTGCGGGCATTGCCCTTCATGATGGTCTGGCCAAGGCTGACCTGGCCGTCGCCGGCGATCACCACCTTGTTGCCCTTGCGCACCGTCACGATGGTCGTGGCGTGCATGGTCAGATTATCAGACATTTTTAGCTCCGATTCGCGCGATCCCAAAAGGCGATTGGCGCGGTACGAGTGATTTTATCGGCCATATGTATGCATGGGACCAATGATTGCAAACGGCTGGATAGCGGCGGGGATGGCAACTGGCAATCGCCGGATCATGCTGATAGAAGGCTTTCGTTTTCAAGCCCGCGAGCGCTTGAGGCCCGTGAACCGGTCACCATGTGAACCAATGGGACAAGGATAAAGTGATGGCGCCCCGTTCCGCCGAAGCCAGCCGCAAGACCAGGGAAACCGACATCTCGGTGTCGGTCCATGTCGACGGTTCGGGAAAATCCGATATCGCCACCGGCGTCGGCTTCTTCGACCATATGCTGGACCAGCTTTCTCGCCATTCGCTGATCGACATGACGGTCAAGGCCAAGGGCGATCTGCACATCGACGACCACCACACCGTCGAGGATACCGGCATCGCGCTTGGCCAAGCCTTGACCAAGGCGCTGGGTGAGCGGCGCGGCATCATGCGCTATGCCTCGATCGACCTTGCCATGGACGAGACGCTGACGCGCGCGGCGATCGACGTCTCCGGCCGTCCCTTCCTGGTCTGGAACGTTTCGTTCTCGTCGCCGAAGATCGGCACCTTCGACACCGAACTGGTGCGTGAATTCTTCCAGGCGCTGGCGCAGAATGCCGGCATCACGCTGCATGTCACCAACCACTATGGCGCCAACAATCATCATATCGCCGAGACCTGCTTCAAGGCGGTGGCGCGCGCGCTGCGCGCCGCACTGGAACGCGATCCGCGCCAGCCGGACGCGGTTCCCTCCACCAAGGGATCTTTGAAGGGATAGCGTCATGGCCAGCTACGTCGTGATGGAACCACCCGGCCGCAGCGAGAGAGCCGGCGCAACGGTCTTTGTCCGTGACGGCTTTACCTGGCTCGGCCTGCTGGTGCCACCACTATGGTTCGCCTGGCATCGGCTGTGGATCGAGGCGGCACTGACTTTCGTCGTCATGGGCCTGCTTTCGATGCTTGGTGAGAAGCTCGGCCTCGGCCTTGCCGGCTCGCTGCTGTCCCTGCTCGTCTCGCTCTATGTCGGCCTGGAAGGGCAGGGGCTGCGCATCGCTGCGCTCCGCCGCCGCGGCTGGCATGAATGGGGCGTGGTCCAGGCCGGCTGGCTGGATGATGCCGACATCCGCTATGCACTGGAGGCCGAGGCGCATGCGGACGAAGCCGCGCCGGCACCGCGCATGGTTCCGGATGCCGCCTTGGCGCGTCCGGCGCAGCCGGGCATGGCGCTGGGACTGACCCACATTCCGGGACGGCGCTGACATGCGGGTGGCAATCATCGATTATGGCTCGGGCAATCTGCGCTCGGCCACCAAGGCATTCGAGCGCGCCGCGCGCGAAGCCGGCATCGCGGCTGAGATCGACCTGACGGCCGATGCCGAGCGGGTGCGCACCGCCGACCGCATCGTCCTGCCGGGCGTCGGCGCCTATGCCGACTGCGCGGCCGGCTTGCGCGCCGTCGACGGCATGTGGGAAGCGGTCGAGGACGTCGCCATCGCCAAGGGCCGGCCTTTCCTCGGCATCTGCGTCGGCATGCAGCTGATGTCGCAGCGCGGCCTCGAAAAGACCGTCACCAACGGCTTTGGCTGGATTGCCGGTGACGTCAAGGAGATCGCGCCAGCCGATCCGGCGCTGAAGATCCCGCAGATCGGCTGGAACACCATCGAACTGAGGCGTCAGCATCCGCTGTTTTCAGGCATTCCCACCGGACCAGAAGGGTTGCACGCCTATTTCGTCCATTCCTACCATCTCGATGCGCGCAAGGCGGACGAGGTCCTTGCGGTCGCCGACTATGGCGGCCCGGTGACGGCCGCTGTTGCCCGCGACAATCTCGCCGGCACCCAGTTCCATCCCGAAAAGAGCCAGGCGCTCGGCCTGGCGCTGATCACCAATTTCCTGAAGTGGAGGCCCTGACGAGCATGAGCAAACTTGCCGCCTCATCAGGTCATTTCGTCATCGACGAGGGCGCCTAGATGATCCTTTTTCCCGCCATCGACCTCAAGGACGGCAAGTGCGTGCGCCTGAAGCACGGCGACATGGCCACCGCGACCATCTACAACGATGATCCGGCCGCGCAGGCAAAAGCCTTCGAGGAGCAAGGCTTCGAGTGGCTGCATGTCGTCGACCTCAACGGCGCCTTCAAGGGCCAGAGCGTCAACAGCGCCGCCGTCGGCGCCATCCTCAAGGCTACGAAGAACCCGGTGCAGCTCGGCGGCGGCATCCGCACGCTGGAGCAGATCGAGGACTGGCTCGCCCGTGGCCTCGCCCGCGTCATCCTTGGCACGGTGGCGGTGCGCGATCCCGAACTGGTCAGGCAGGCCTGCAAGGCCTTCCCGGGCAAGGTCGCCGTTGGTATCGACGCCAAGGGCGGCAAGGTAGCGGTCGAGGGCTGGGCCGAGGCGTCGAGCCTCGGCGTCATCGAGCTGGCCAGGAAATTCGAAGGCGCCGGCGTCGCCGCCATCATCTACACCGACATTGACCGCGACGGCGTGCTGACCGGCATCAACTGGGACGCCACCATCGATCTCGCCGAGGCGGTGTCGATCCCGGTCATCGCTTCGGGTGGCCTCGCCTCGATCGCCGATATCGTGCGTATGACCATGCCGGACGCGCAAAAGCTCGAAGGCGCCATTTCGGGCCGCGCACTCTATGACGGCCGCATCGATCCGGCCGAGGCGCTGGCGATCCTGCGGGGCAAACCGGCAATGGAGGCGCGGTCGTGAAGCTCACCATCATCCTGGCCTCCTATGACAGCGGCCATTATCATGGCGGCATGGGCCAGGGTCCCGATGCGCTGATCGCGGGCGGCCTCGTCGACGCCCTGACCATGGCCGGCCACGATGTGACCGTGGAGGACATCGGCAGGGTCGGCGATGCCCAGGAACGCGAGATCGCCACCGGCTTTGCCGTCTGCAATGCCGTCTCAGGCGAGGTTCGCATTGCCATCGACAGGGGCCGGTTCCCCATAGTGCTGGCCGGAAATTGCCTGACGTCAGCCGGCGCGGTCGCAGGCGAGGGCGCCGATGCGATCATCTGGGCCGACCAGCATGGCGACCTCAACACGCCCGAGACATCCACATACGGCTTTCTCGACGGCATGGCGCTGGCGACGGTGCTCGGCCTGTGCTGGCGTCCGATGGCGGGAGCCATCCCCGGCTTCAAGCCGATCGATCCCTCGCGCTGCGTGCTCGTCAACGCGCGCGATCTCGATCCGGCCGAGGAAAAACTTGTCGAGACGCTGCCGATCATCCGCACGGAATGCCTCGGCGTGGGGCAAGCGACGGCAAAGCTGAAGACCGCCGGCGCCGAACGCGTGCACATGCATCTCGATCTCGACGTGCACGATCCCGAGGAGCTGCAGGCCAACCGCTATGTCACCCCGGGCGGACCAGACCCGGAACAATTGCGCGACGCGGCTTGCGCCATCGCGCTTGCCGTGCCGATTATCGGCATCACCATTTCCGCTTACGATCCGGCCTTCGACGCCAAGGCCGACGTGCCGCCGCTGGTCGGCCAGCTGCTCAACGATCTCATCGCCACGATAGAGGGCCGCTGATGCTGAAAGCCCGCGTCATCCCCTGCCTCGACGTCAAGAACGGCCGTGTGGTCAAGGGCGTCAACTTCGTCGATCTCATCGATGCCGGCGATCCGGTCGAGGCGGCCAAGGCCTATGACGCGGCCGGCGCGGACGAGCTTTGTTTTCTCGACATCACCGCTTCGTCGGACAATCGCGAGACCATCTTCGACGTCGTCGCCCGCACCGCCGAGCAATGCTTCATGCCGTTGACCGTCGGCGGCGGCGTGCGCCAGGTCGCAGACATCCGGAAATTGCTGCTGGCCGGCGCCGACAAGGTGTCGATCAACACGGCAGCGGTGACGAATCCGGATTTCGTAGCCGAAGCCGCCGACAAGTTCGGCAATCAATGCATTGTCGTCGCCATCGACGCCAAGAAAGTGTCCGGTGCCGGCGAAGCCGACCGATGGGAGATCTTCACCCATGGCGGACGCGAGAAGACCGGCATCGATGCGGTCGAATTCGCACGCAAAATGGTCGATCGCGGCGCCGGCGAGATCCTTTTGACCTCGATGGACCGCGACGGCACCAAGGCCGGCTACGACATCGCGCTCACCCGCGCGGTTGCCGACGCGGTGCGCGCCCCGGTTATCGCTTCGGGCGGCGTCGGCACGCTCGATCACATGGTCGAAGGCATCCGCGACGGCCATGCCGGCGCGGTGCTGGCGGCCTCGATCTTCCATTTCGGCACCTACACCATAGCCCAGGCCAAGGCGCATATGGCCACGGCCGGGCTGCCGATGCGGCTAGACTCCTCGGGCGATCGGTCCTAGAGCAATTCCAGGAAAAGTGTGACATGCTTTTCCGTTCGGAATTGCGTAAAAACAAAGAGATAGAGCGGTTCGCCGTTTCCGTGAAACGGTGAAATGCTCTAGAGGCTTTCCGGCTAAGAAAAGGGGCCTCAGGCGCCATGGCTGAATTTTCGCTGTCCGACCTGGAAAAAATCCTCCACGAGCGCGCCCATTCCGGTGACCCCGACTCGTGGACGGCGAAACTGTTCGCCCGTGGCATCGACAAGGCGGCGCAGAAGCTCGGCGAAGAGGCGGTCGAGACGGTGATTGCCGCCGTCAAGGGCGACAAGCAGGGCCTCGTTTCCGAAAGTGCCGATCTTATATATCATTGGCTCGTCGTTCTCGGCCTCTCGGGTGTCCCGTTGAGCGACGTGCTCAAGGAGCTTGAAGGCCGCACGGGGCGTTCGGGCATCGCCGAGAAGGCGTCACGGCCCAAGGGCTGACCGCGAGGAAGGGCAGGTATCTCGATGGATCAGCTCGCGCCGACCGAGAAATATTCCCCGTTTCGTTTCTTCTCCGCCGAGCAATGGTCGCGATTCCGCGCCGACACGCCGCTGACGCTGAGCGAGGACGAGTTCCGCCGCTTGCGTTCGCTGAACGACCCGGTCGACCTCGCGGAGGTCTCGCGCATCTATCTGTCGCTGTCGCGGCTGCTGTCCGCCCATGTCGAGGCGAGCCAGCTTCTGTTCCGGCAGCGCCAGGCCTTCTTCAACGCCGTCGATATTGTCAAGACGCCGTTCATCATCGGCATTGCCGGCTCCGTCGCGGTCGGCAAATCGACCACGGCGCGCGTGCTGAAGGAGCTTCTGGCCCGTTGGCCGTCGAGCCCCAAGGTCGATCTCATCACCACCGACGGTTTCCTGCTGCCAAACGAGGTGCTGCGCCGCGAAAACCTGATGGAACGCAAGGGCTTCCCCGACAGCTACGATGTCGGCGCCCTGCTGCGCTTCCTCTCCGGCATCAAGTCGGCGCTGCCCGATGTCCGCGCGCCTGTTTACTCGCACCTGACCTATGACGTCATTCCCGGCGAGTTCGTCACCATAGACCGGCCGGATATCCTGATCTTCGAAGGCATCAACGTGCTGCAGCCGGGCAAGCTGCCGCAGGACGGCAAGATCGTGCCTTTCCTGTCGGACTTCTTCGATTTCGCCATCTACATCGACGCCGACGAGAAGCTGATCCACGAGTGGTATATTTCCCGCTTCATGCGGCTGCGGGAGACCGCTTTCCGCAATCCGGACTCCTTCTTCCACCGCTATTCCCAGCTCTCGGAGGATTCGGCGCGGGCCATCGCCGAAGGCCTGTGGACCAACATCAATTTGAAGAATTTGCGCGAAAACATCCTGCCGACGCGTGCCCGCGCCGACCTCATCCTGCGCAAGGGCGCCGACCACCTGGTCGAGGAAGTGGCGCTGCGCAAACTGTAGTTGCGGTGGCCGCACGGCTGGCGGCTCGTCGTCGACAAGCCGCCACGCCGTTATTCAAGCCAGCGTCGCGTCTCAGCCATTGGCGAACGGCACGGCGACATAGATCTGGCTGCCGCCGCGTTCGACCAGCAACAGCACCGACTTGCGCCCTGATTTGCCTGCCTGGGCAACCGCCTGGGTCACCTGTTTGGCGCTCTTCACCGGAACCTGGTTGACGGCGACGATGATGTCGCCCGGCTGGATGCCGGCAGCGGCCGCTGCCTTGTCGGGATTGACGCGCGCAACCACCGCGCCGCGCTCGTTGTCGGCGAGGTTCATCTGCTGGCGAATGTCGGGCGTGATGTCCATCAGGCCGAGGCCGAGCGCTGGCGCACCGGAGCCCTGCTCGGCGCCCGGCGCGCCGGAGCCGCCGGTCGATGCGGTCTTAGCATCGTCGCTGTTGCGTCCGACATCGACGGAGATCTTCATGGCCTTGCCCTTGCGCCAGACATCGAGCGTTTCCCTGGTGCCAGGGGCGACGTCGGCGACGGCCCGCGACAGATCTTTGGGATCCTTCACGTCCTGTCCGGCGAAGCCGGTGATGACGTCGCCGGTTTCGACGCCGGCAAGGGCCGCCGGGGAGCCGTCATTGACCTGGGAAACCAGCGCGCCGCCGGGATGATCGAGCCCCATGGCGCTGGCAACGTCCGGCGTCACCGGCTGGATATCGACGCCGAGATAGCCGTACTGGATGGAGCCGCCTTTCTCCAGCTTGGCGACCACCTTCTGGGCCTGGTCGGAGGGAATGGCGAAGCCGACGCCGACGCTGCCGCCATTGGGCGAATAGATCGCCGTGTTGATGCCGATGACATTGCCGCTCACATCCACCAGCGGACCGCCGGAATTGCCATGGTTGATCGGCGCGTCGATCTGGATGAAGTCGTCGAACGGCCCGCTGTGCAGGTCGCGGCCGCGCGCCGAGACGATGCCCGCGCTAACCGTGGTGCCGATGCCGAACGGATTGCCGATCGCCAGCACCTGGTCGCCGGTCATCAATTTGTCCGAGTCACCCCATTTGACCGTCGGCAAAGGCTTGCTGGCCTTGATCTTGAGCACCGCGAGATCGTTCTTGGCGTCGCTGCCGACGACCTTGGCCGGCAGCTCCGTGCCGTCGTCGAGCGTCACCTTGATCGAAGAGGCGCCGTCGACGACATGGTTGTTGGTGACGATGGTGCCGTCGGCACCGACGATGAAGCCGGAGCCCAGGGCCTCGGTTCGCGGCGCCTGCTGTTGTGGCGGCGTCCTGGGCATGGGCATGCCCTGGTCGCCGAAGAACTGCCGGAAATAGTCGTCGAACGGGGAATTGTCCTGGAAGGGCGACGCTTCGTTCATGGCTTCCGGTTGTGCCTTCATGACGGTCGTTACCGTCACGACGGCCGGTTTGGTCGCGGCCACGATCGGCGCGAACGAACCGTTCGGCGCCGATATTCCGGGTAGCGGGGTCTGGGTGGTCGCAACGATCTTGGCAATGCCGTTCGTGTTCTGGGCGAATGAAACGACAACAGGGGAGATAATCAGCGCGGCGCCCAGCAGGGCGGCGACGCGATGTCTGCGAAGAATGCCTAGAGGTGACATGGTCGTTCTGTCCGGGCGAGAGTTGATCCGGCGCCGTGAGCGTTCTTGGAGGAGCACCCATCGGCGTGTCGACGACCGGGATCGCCTGTCTCGCCGTACATGGCGGCCGGCCGGATCGACAACCAGCTATCTAGGGTGCGGATCGGCCCGATTTAGGGTTTTGGAACGAACCTTACGAAGATTTAATTCAGCGAGCGCTCACAGACCGGCATGCAAGCGCAGATAGGCCGTTGCAATCGCACGCATGCGCTCGCCGTCGAAGCTTGGGCCGTGGCCGCCATGGCCGATGCGGATCGGCAGGTCGAGCAGGCGCCGCATGGTGCCGATATAGGCGGCGCGGTCGGAATCCGGCAGGCTGTCGATCAGCGTGTCGTCGTAGATGGCGTCGCCGCTGAAGAACAGGCCGTCGGCCTCGTCGAACAGCGCGATCGAATCCGGCGAATGCCCCGGCAGGTGCAGCACGCGGAATTGCCGGTCGCCGAGATCGATCACGTCGCCTTCGTCGAGGGTCCGCGTCAGGGGCGCCGAAGGGATCTTGTAGTCGGCGGCTTTCCAGCCCGGCTCAGGCAGTTTCGAAACGGCGCCTTCGAGATCGTGGAACATGTAGGCGTAGGTCGCCGCCTCATTCATGCTTTCGAATTGCGCCGCACTCATCCTGGGTCCCGCCCGCCATGGAAATTCATGCAGCGAGCCGACATGATCGAGATGGATATGGGTGGCGACGACCAGCAGCGGCTTTCCACGGGGCGTTTCGATCTCCGGCGCCAGCGGACGGATACCCATGCCGGTGTCGACCAACAGGTCGGCATCGCGCCCACGCAGGTGCCAGATGTTGGCGCGCACATAGTCATGCACGAACGGCTCGGTCAGCATCGTCGTCTCGTCGTCGACGATGCTCCTGCTGAACCATTCCATCAGACGAACGGCTTCCCGACCTTGTACTTTTCCGGCACCAGCCGCTTGAGATAGGCCATGCCGGCCTCGGACAACTGGTTGACGTCGGGCTTCATGAAATCGTCGGGCATGTGGCGGGTCTTGCCGGCGACGTTCTTCAGCGGCACCTTCTTCAGCACCGTTTTAGCGTCGTCATACTGCAGCGCCACCGACCCGCCGCCTTGTTCGGCGACGGAGACGGCGAAGGCGCCGGCATCGAAGGCCTCCTGCGCGTCGACGGCGCTGATGGCGCCGACATAGCCGCGCGGCATGTAGCCGAGCGCGTCGACGCGGGCGCGCTTGCCCGGCAGGCCTTCGGCCAGCGCACGCTCGAGCGCCGCCGGCAGGTCGCTGCCCGACAGCTTGACGTTGCCATGCGCGTCACGCTCGAGCTTGTCCGGCGGCACCAGGCTTTCGACCAGCGCCTTGCCGTCGGCGGTGCTGACGCCTTCCGACACCGCGACGATGCAGCGTTTGTGGCGGTCGAGCGTGGCGCGCACGTCGTCGATGAAACCGGCGGCCGAGAACGGCCGTTCCGGCACATAGACCAGATGCGGGCCGCTGTCGGGATCGAGCTGCCAGGCAGCGGCGGCCGCGGTCAGGAAGCCGGCATGCCGGCCCATGACGATGCCGACATAGATGCCGGGCAGGGCGCGGAAATCGAGATCGACGGACAGGAAGGCGCCGGCGACGAACTCGGCGGCCGAGATGAATCCCGGCGTGTGGTCGTTTTCCTCGAGGTCATTGTCGATGGTTTTCGGCGCATGGACGAAAGCGATGCTGCCGCCGGCCGCATCGGTCAGGATTTGCTGCGTGCCCGAGGTATCGTTGCCGCCAATATAGATGAAGGCGTCGGCGCCGGCCTTCTTCAGGCCGTTGAGGATGATTTCGCAATAGGCGGCATCCGGCTTGTCGCGCGTCGAGCCCAGTGCAGCACTTGGCGTTCCGGCGATCAGCCGCAGGCGGTCTTCGGGAATGGCCGAGAGGTCGACATAATTGCCGTCACGAATGCCGCGCACGCCGTGGATGGAGCCCAGCACCTTGGCGGCCGGATGCCGCTTGCGGATCTCCAGCGTCGCACCGACCACCGTTTGGTTGATGACGGCGGTCGGGCCGCCACCTTGCGCGATGACAAAAGTTCCGGTCATTCCTTGCGTCTCCCGAGGCGATGATTTTCAAGGCACCTTGGCCTGTCTTGCCGCATCGCGCAACGGGAGAGTCCGGGGCATGACCCCGAACCGAAGGACCGCGTAAGCGAAAAGCGGCACCGGTTTCGGAGAAGGTCTCGCTCAAAAATAGGACCGCCGCAAGCAGCGGTCGCGATCACATGACGACGACCGGGTTTTTCTTCGAAACGCGGCTGTAGAGGTCGATGATGTCCTGGTTGATCAGGCGCACGCAGCCCGACGACATCGCCTGGCCGATGCTCCACCATTCGGGCGAGCCGTGGATGCGATAGCCGGTGTCCTTGCCGTCCTGGTAGATGTAGAGCGCGCGCGCGCCGAGCGGGTTGGTCAGGCCGCCGGGCTGGCCGCCCTGCCATTTCACCAGTTCCGGCTTGCGCTGGATCATCTCGGGCGGCGGCGTCCAGGTCGGCCATTCCCTGCCGTACTGGATGTTGGCGCGGCCGGACCAGCGGAAGCCGTCCTTGCCGATGCCGACGCCGTAGCGGATGGCATCGCCTCCCGGCTGGACCAGATAGAGCATGCGCTCCTTGAGGTGGACGACGATGGTGCCGGGCGCCTCGCCTGTGGTGTCGACGACGATTTGGCGGCGGAATTCCGGCTTGATCTTCAGGTACGGCACTTCAGGCACGTTGAAGCCGTTGTCGGTCAAGGCGGCGTACATGACATCGGCGCCGGTGATGTTCTTGTCGACGCTGATCGCGGGCCGCATCTGCGGCACCGAACCGGTTACCGTATTGTCGAGTTGGAGCATCGGCATACCGCCGTCCGCGGAGGTCGAGCAGCCTGCGGCGCTGAGCAGCGCCAGCGCGCCTGCGCCGGACAGGACGGCGCGGCGGGAAAGATGAAGATCGGTATCGATTGCGCCGCCGTTTCGTGGCGGCGTCGGACCTCGCGGCAACTCACGCATGTACCCAAACCCTACGCTGTCGGCGGGAAGCACGGTCCGGCCGGATAGCGGGCATTTTCGTCATTCATGGTTGATAAAGCGTGAATATCTGTGTCGCCTGCGTTCGAGCATGGCTTGGCGGTGTTCGTCCGCTTCCGACGACGTCAGCCGAGCGGCGGCTTTCAGTCGGGAATGGCGCAAAAACAAAAAACAGGCCCCCTTTACATTCTCACAGGGCTCAGGATTTATCCTTCTCTTTAACCCTAGGGAGACAAGCATGTCCTTCGAAAACTGGGCCGCTTTCGCCGCCGCGTCGAGCATCCTCCTCATCATTCCAGGTCCGACGATCCTGCTGGTCGTGTCCTATGCGCTAGGCCAAGGCTGGCGCACCGCCTTGCCGATGGCGGTCGGCGTGGCGCTCGGCGATTTCACCGCCATGACACTGTCGATGCTGGGCATTGGCGCCCTGCTTGCGGCCTCGGCGACCATCTTCACCGTCCTGAAGCTGATCGGCGCCGGCTATCTGATCTATCTCGGCGTAAAGCTGTTTCGCGCCGGCGGCACGCTGAAGGCCGAGCCGCGCACCGATACAGTGTCGGCGGCCAAGATGATGGCGCATGCCTGGCTGGTCACCGCTCTCAACCCGAAAAGCATCACCTTCTTCGTCGCCTTCCTGCCGCAGTTCCTCGACCGGCATGCCAGTTTCTGGACGCAGATGCTGATCTTCGAGACGACCTTCCTGGCACTCGCCTTCGCCAATGCCTTCGGTTATGCGCTGGTCGCCGCGCGCGCCCGCAACGTCGTGCGCAATCCCAAGGCGATCCGCATCTTCAACCGCACCGGCGGCACGCTGTTGGTCGGCGCCGGCATCGCCACGGTGGCGATGCGCTCGGGTAATTGAGGCGGCATAAATTCAAGGAGCCGCGGCACCGCGGGCCCTGAAGACGCGCGGTGCTGCCCGTTCACAGGCGTCACCAATTCACAGGCATCACCATTTGACGCTGAAGCCCAGATTGCCCTCGAGGATGCGGCGCTTGTCGCCGCCGAGATTGGTGGTGTAGTCGCCGGTGGCGAAGATGCTGACCTTATCGGTGACCTTGGCCACGACGCCGCCGCCGAATTCGAACGAGGTCGATCGGCCCTCGGTCGCTATATCGGTGGTGTCGAAGCTGACGGTGTCGGTGCCGCCGAAATCGTGCCAGAAATTGGCTTTGAGGTAGGGCTGCACGGCCAAGCCGTTGATCGTTGTCTCGCCTTGCAGCCGCGCGCCCAGCCGGCCGGTGACGCTGCTGTCGGTGCCGAACGAAACCGACGAGAAGCGGTCCTCGGTATCGTCCAGCGACAAATGCTGCCAGACCAGTTGCGCTTGCGGCTCGAGCGTCCAGCCCTGTCCCAGCGCTATGGGATAGCCGCCTTCCAGCGAGGCCGTGACACCGGTGCCGTCGACATCGATGCCGACGCCGCGCGACGACGTCGCGTCGCCACCGAAGAACGTGGCCATCAGGACGCCGTCGAGGTACCAGCCGCCCTGGCCGATGCGGGTCCAGTAACCACCGACACTGGTGCCGTTGACGTCGAGCTTGCCGACCGACAGATCGTTTTGTCCCAGCGCCTGGCCGCTCACGTCGCCCTTCATGCTGCCATAGGCGACGAACAGGCCGGCGCGATCGATACCACCTGAAGCGGTCTCGCGTCCGAACACGTCGAAGCCTGCCTGAAGGCCGAACAGCGTGCCGTCGAAGGAGGGCGACACCGTTCCCGACCAGCCCATCTTGGAGTCCTGGCCGAAAATGCGGCCCCATACCGGCGACATCTCGGTGCCCGACAGCAGGCTCTGTTCGCCGCGCCGCTCGTGGAAGGTGCCGAGTGTCGTCATCGCCAGATGTTCGGCCACCGGCGGCAAGGCCGAATAGACCGGCACCTCGATGCGATAGAGCAGGATCTGCTCACCCGGTGCCGGGGTTGGCAGGTCAGGCACGACGGTAGGCACAACAGGTGGGGGCGGCGGTGGATCCGCAGGCGGTGCCGGTGGTGGTGGCGGAGGCGGCGCGGGTTCCGGGTCAGCGGCCTGCACCGGCGGCGTCGGGTCGACCGGCGGGTTGTTGATGTCGCCCTCGGTCGGCACAGGCACCGGTGGCAGATTCGACGGCGGTGGCGGTGGAGGCTCGGCCGCGGGCGGTTCGGGTTGGAGATTTGGCGCGGGTTCCAGCGCAGACGGCGCCGCCGCAGGCGACGTCGGCGTTATCAGCGTCGAGCGCAGATACCAGTTCTCCCCGCTGCCGGCGCTGACGCCACCCTTGAACAGGTAATATTCGAAAGCGCCTGCCGCGACCGGCGCGTCGAGGGCAAAGGCACTGGCGCTGGATGTGGCACCGTTGATCGCCTGGACGACCATGATGCCGTCCGCGGTGGTCTCGGCGCCTGCGCCGCCGACATTGATCACCCCGATGCCGGTCGAGCCGGACGCCGTTCCTCCCGACAGGATCAGCTTGTCGGAAGCGGACGTGTCATCGCCAAGTTCGGTCTGGATGAGGAGCAGCCCGCCGAGTGCGGTATAGCTGCCTGATATCGTCAGCTGGTCGGTGGCGCCGGTTGTGCCGTTGGTCAGGTCGATACGGCCGGCATTGACGACATTGGCCAACTGGCCGGACGTGAAGGCTTGGATCGCCGAGTTGAAGCCGCCGCCATAGAGCGTGCTTGCCTGATCGACATTGAGCGACCCGGTGCCCGTGCCGCTGTCGCCGAGCACGAGATTGCCGTCCAACATCAACTGGGTGTCGTTGGTGGCGTTGATCGTCTCCCAGTTCTGGACCCTGGCGATCCCCTCCAGCTTGACGTTGTCGAACGTGAGCGTGTCGGTGCCTGCACCGCCCGTGATCGCCTTGGTGTCGCCGAGATTGCCATTGGTGAGGTTGCTGAGCTTGGCGGTGTCGTTGTCGCCGCCCAGATCGACGGAACCATAGATAATGCCGCCGCCGTTCCAGACGAAATTGTCGGAAGCAAAGCTCATCAGCACATCGCCGCCGACCGTGCCGCCGGTCACTGTCACGCTGTCGTCGCCGCCGCTGACACTGATGTTGCCGCCGATCGTGCCGCCCGACAGGATGATGGTGTCCTTGTCGAAACCGGTGACGAGGTTGCGGTCGATGATGCCGCCGGACATGTTGAAATAGTTCTGGTCGAGCTTCATGTTGACACGGCCGATGCGCCCGCCGGTCATCACGGCACGATCGCCGTCGTCGAAGAAATCGACGATGCGCCCACCGGTCATGGTGAACGTGTCCAGCCCGTCGCCCTGGTTGAGCGAACCAATCTGGCCGCCGCTCATGTTGAAGTCGTCGATGCCGGCGCCCTGCTGCACATTGCCGGCGACAGTGCCGGCGCCGATAGTGAAGAAATCCGTGCCGCCACCCTGATCGACCGTGCCGGTGATGGTGCCGGACTGCATGTCGATGCGGTCCGTTCCGACGCCAAAGGTGACGTTCCCGCTGATCTGCCCGGTACCACCTGCGGGAAAGTTCAGCGTGTTGTCGCCGTCGGTATCGGTGAGGCTTCCGCCCGAATTGCCACTATCGCAGGTGTAAACGGTATTCCCCGCGGTTGGGCCCAGCACGCATGCCGCGAAGGCCGCGGAATTGGGCAGCAACGTCAGTGCTGTAGTTGCAAGAAAGCTAATAAGCCGTGGATTGAGTCGTTGCTGCCCTTGCCGCTGCAAAGCAACCGATTCGCTGGGGTACTCCGAATGACAGTTCGGAAGCTGTATTTCACTATGCCGCATCGCGTCCCCTCTCAGATCGCGATTTCAAGCCCGCCGCCGCGCCGCAATGAAGACACAATTCGTTCGCTTTTACAAAGCCTAATCTGCACCGCATGGTTGATGAACTGCAAAAACTACTGGAATGGACATGCGCGACATCCGGTTGGCGCGCCCGTGGCCCATGCGTTAAGATCGCTTTGGACCGAGGGGCAGCGTGCCCATGACGGTCCGATCGAGGGATTTCGCATGGCGATCAGGGATGGATTCGGCCTGGCATTTTCGGGCGCTACGGAAGCCGGGCTCACGCCTTACAGCCAGGCGGTGCGCGAATTGCAGTGCTTCATCGGCGATCCCGTAGCCTCGGTCGACCGCGCTATCGCGGAAAATCCCGGTTTCGTCATGGCCCATGTCTTCAAGGGCTATCTGTTTGGCCTTGCCACCGAGCGGGAGGCGACGGCCGTGGCCAGGGCCTGCCACGAGGTGGCCCTGCCGCTCGCCGCGACAACGCGCGAGCAGGCCCATGTCCTGGCCCTCGGTCACCTCGCCAACGGGCGCTGGCATGATGCCGCCGGCATTCTCGAGGACATCGCCATCGATTTCCCGCTCGACGCCGTGGCATTGCAGGTCGGTCACCAGGTCGACTTCTTCACCGGCAATGCCCGCATGCTGCGCGACCGCATCGCCCGCGCCCTGCCATCGTGGCAAAGCGGCATGCCCGGCTACCATGCCATCCTCGGCATGCAGGCCTTCGGGCTGGAGGAGATGGGCGACTATGGCAGGGCCGAGAGGCTTGGCCGCGCGGCGGTCGAGATCGAGCCGCGCGACGGCTGGGCGCAGCACGCGGTTGCCCATGTCATGGAAATGCAAAGCCGGCAAAGGGATGGCATTGCCTGGATGCGCGCCGATCTCGAGGCGTGGACGCGGGAAAGCTTCCTGCAGGTGCACAATTGGTGGCACCTGGCGCTGTTTCACTACGATCTCGGCGAGACCGATGAGGTGCTGGCGCTCTATGACGGGCCGATCTACGGCACGCCGTCGGCGATGGCGCTGAATATGGTCGATGCGTCGGCGATCCTGTGGCGGCTTTATCTCGGCGGCGTCGATGTCGGCGATCGCTGGGCTGCGCTCGCCGCCAACTGGCCCAAGGTGGGCGCCGGCAACTATGCCTTCAACGACGCGCACGCGATGATGGCCTTTGTCGGGGCCGGTCTCGACGCGGCAGCCCTTGGCTTGCTCGAGGCGCAGCGTGAGGCCATGCATGGCAGCGACGACAATGCGGCTTTCACCCGCGATGTCGGCCATCCGCTGACGCGGGCGATCAAGGCATTCGGCGAGGGCAACTACGCCGAAACCATACGCTTGGTCAGGCCGATCCGGGCGATCGCCCATCGTTTCGGCGGCAGCCACGCACAGCGCGATGTCATCGACCTGACGCTGATCGAAGCCGCCTTGCGAGCCGGTGACGGCGCGCTTGCCAGGGCGCTCACGGCCGAGCGTTCGGCGGCGCGGCCGGACAGTCCGCTGTCGGTGCTTTTTTCGCGACGCGCCGCCGATTTGTCGGAGAATTGACCCGAAGCGGATCTTGCCTTAAAAACTGGCTCGGCCAGATTTTTTCGAGATCCGAAAAAAATAATGGCATGGGAGGATAACATGTATCTCGGCCTCGACCTGGGCACGTCGGGCGTCAAGGCGCTGCTGATCGATGCCGGACAATCCGTCATCGGCTCCGGCCATGGTTCGCTTGACGTCTCGCGGCCGCATCCCGGCTGGTCCGAACAGGATCCTTCGTACTGGATACGCGCCTGCGAAGAGGCGATTGCCGAACTGAAAGCTTCGCATCCCCGGCAGTTCGCGGCGGTGAAAGGCATCGGCCTGTCGGGCCAGATGCATGGCGCGACCTTGCTCGATGCCGCCGATCATGTGCTGCGGCCCTGTATCCTGTGGAACGACACGCGCAGTCATGTCGAGGCGGCAGCGCTGGACGCCGATCCGCGTTTCCGCGCACGCACCGGCAACATCGTCTTTCCTGGCTTCACCGCGCCCAAGCTCGCCTGGGTGAAGAACAACGAGCCCGCGGTCTTCGCCAAAGTGACCAAGGTTCTGCTGCCGAAGGATTTCCTGCGGCTTTGGCTGACCGGCGAACACATTTCGGAAATGTCCGACGCGGCCGGCACGGCCTGGCTCGATGTCGGCAAGCGCCGCTGGTCCGCGGACCTGCTCGCCGCTACCTCGCTCGACGAGAAACAAATGCCGGCCCTTGTCGAGGGCACCGAGAAGGCCGGCGGATTGCGCAGCGAATTGGCGTCGAAATGGGGCGTCGAGGCCGGCATCCCGATTGCCGGCGGCGCCGGCGACAATGCGGCTTCGGCCTGCGGCATGGGCACGGTCGGTGCCGGCCATGCCTTTGTTTCGCTGGGCACGTCGGGCGTGCTGTTTGCCGCCAACGCATCCTATCTGCCCAACCCGGCAAGCGCGGTCCACACCTTTTGCCATGCGCTGCCCAACACCTGGCACCAGATGGGGGTCATCCTGTCGGCGACCGATTCGCTAAACTGGCTGTCGGAGATCACGGGCAAGGGCGCGGGCGACCTGACAACGGAACTCGGCGATGCGTTGAAGGCACCGAGCGGCGTGTCCTTCCTGCCCTACCTTTCGGGCGAGCGCACACCGCATAATGATTCCGCCATTCGCGGCTCCTTCACCGGGCTGGCGCATGAATCGAGCCGTGCGGTGCTGACCCAGGCGGTGCTCGAAGGCGTCGCCTTTGCCTTCCGCGACAGCCTCGAAGCCCTGAAGACAGCCGGCACCGTGCTGACGCGCGTGACCGCGATCGGCGGCGGCTCGCGCTCGCGTTACTGGCTGAAGGCGATCGCCACCGCGCTGCAGCTGCCGGTGGATATTCCAGCCGACGGCGATTTCGGGGCCGCCTTCGGCGCCGCCAGGCTCGGCCTGATCGCGGCGACCGGCGCGGATCCGCTGGCGGTGTGCACGGCGCCGAAGACGGACGCCACGATCGAACCGGATGCAGCACTTGGCGGCGCGTATGCGGATGGTTACCAGCGCTACCGGGCGCTGTACCCGGCGATCAGGGCTGTGACCGCGTGAGTCAGCGCGAGGCGCCCCCCTCTGCCCTGCCGGGCATCTCCCCCTCTAGGGGGGAGATCGGCAGCGTTGACGGCTTTGCTCGTCTTGCAAGGTTGATAATTAGCGAAGGCGGGAAAGACAGCCAATCTTCCCCCTTGAGGGGGAGATGCCCGGCAGGGCAGAGGGGGGCGCCTCGCACCTGCTTCACCCAGAAACCCTCACTGCGTCGGCACCTTGTCGAGGAAGCCGGTGACGCTCTTCAGGCGGCCGTTCTCGATGATGCCGATATCCGTGCCTTCGATAACGGACGGCGTGCCCTCCGGGCCGAGATTCCAGGAGAAGCGGATCTTGTCGGCAAACCCGTCCGGCGTGCCGTTCAGCGAGAACCGGAAGCCGGCAAAGCGCTGCTGCACGCCGTCGATCAGGGCCGCGACGCCTTCGTGTCCGTCGCCCTGCATGATCGGATCGTGATAGCTGACGTCTTCGGTGAAGGTGGCCTTCAGCAGTTCGGCGCGGCGGCTGGCATCGCTTTCGTTCCAGGCGGTGATGTAGCCCTCGGCGATTGTGTTGAGGTCGGTCATGCTCTGTCTCCTTTGCTTGACGGCTTTGACATGAGCCTTTTCGACCACCGCAGACCCGAAACCAATTACGCCTGAGGTAATCAAGGCGAATTACCCGAGCCCAATTCGAGAGAGGACAGAAATCATGAGCAGCGGATTTTTCGGCGACATCCAGAAGATCAAATACGAGGCACCGGATTCGACCAATCCGCTGGCCTACCGGTTCTACAACCCCGATGAGGTGGTAGCGGGCAAGCGGCTGGAAGACCATTTGCGCTTCGCCGTCGCCTACTGGCATTCCTTCGCCTGGCCCGGCGGCGATCCGTTCGGCGGCCAGACTTTCGACCGCCCGTGGTTCCCCAAGGCCGGCGGCGTCGACACGATGGAACTGGCGAAACTGAAAGCCGACGTCGCCTTCGAGATGTTCTCGCTGCTCGGCGCGCCCTATTTCTGCTTCCACGACGCCGACGTGCGGCCGGAGGGCAAGGACTTTTCCGAAAGTGCCGCTCGCCTCGACGAGATTGCGGACTACTTTGCCGGCAAGATGAAGCAGACCGGCGTCAAGCTCTTGTGGGGCACGGCGAACCTGTTCTCCAACCGCCGCTTCATGTCGGGCGCCGCCACCAATCCCGATCCGGATGTCTTTGCCTATGCGGCGGCGACGGTGAAAAGCTGCATCGACGTCACCAAGCGGCTGAAGGGTGAGAACTACGTGCTGTGGGGCGGCCGCGAAGGCTATGAGACGCTGCTCAACACCGATCTTGCCCGCGAGCAGGAACAGGCTGGCCGTTTCCTCAGCCTCGTCGTCGACTACAAGCACAAGATCGGCTTCAAGGGCACCATCCTGATCGAGCCGAAGCCGCAGGAGCCGACCAAGCACCAGTACGATTACGACGTCGCCACCGTTTACGGCTTCCTCAAGCGCTTCGGCCTGGAGAAGGAAGTAAAACTCAACATCGAGCAGGGCCATGCCATCCTGGCCGGCCATTCCTTCGAGCACGAGCTGGCGCTGGCCAACGCGCTCGGCGTCTTCGGCTCGATCGACATGAACCGCAACGACTACCAGTCGGGCTGGGACACCGACCAGTTCCCCAACAACGTGCCGGAAATGGCGCTGGCTTATTATCAGGTCCTGCAGGCCGGCGGCTTCAAGACCGGCGGCACCAACTTCGACGCCAAGCTGCGCCGCCAGTCGCTCGATCCGCAGGATCTGCTGATCGGCCATATCGGCGGCATGGATGCCTGCGCACGCGGCCTGAAGGCCGCCGCCCGCATGGTCGAGGACAAGGCACTGTCCGGGCCCCTTGCCGAGCGCTATGCCGGCTGGAACAGCGCCGAGGCCAAGGCAATGCTGTCGGGCAAGCGCACGCTGGAGGAGATCGCCGAGCGCGTGGTGAAGAAGAAGATCGAGCCGCAGCCGCGCTCCGGCCGCCAGGAACTGCTGGAAAATATCGTCAACCGTTACGTCTGAGACGGAAGGCCGATTCGTATTGCTCGAGGGCGGCTGGGTAACACTCCCGCCGCCCTGGAACAGCCTGCGCCAAAGCGCCCGTCCGGCGACAAGCTTTTGCCCCCAGACGCCCCTCAATGGCCTCGCTCTTGCCTTCAAACAGCCGTCACGTATCTCGTATAAGAGGGACCTGTGGCGGGTGAAAAGGAAGGAGGCGAACCGATATGCAGCACGAACGCGAAATCGACGCCCTACTGGCATCCGGCGAGACCGGATCGATCATCGACCGGCTGATGGCGCTGCCGAGGCCGACCGACGACGTGAAAAACCAATGGGATCGCGCCGTCAGCAACCGTTTTGAAGTCCGGCTGGCGAGACAGATGCGCTCGCAGATCGACGCTGGCGGCGATCGTCAGAACGCCGCATAATCTCCCCGAACTAAAACTATCCTCGGCGCAGCCTGACCGGTGCTTCGCCGAAAGCTCTTGAAAACGCTCTGGAAAATGCCGCGGCGGACGAGAACCCTGTGCGCCCGGCAATATCCGCCATGGCCACCCGCGTGTCGACCACCAGCCGGCGCGCCGCGCCCAGCCGCAGCCTGAGATAGTAGGCGCCCGGGGTCTCCCCGATCGATCTCCGAAAAATGCTTTCCAAGGTGCGCGCCGTCACCCCGGCACGCATGGCTATGGCCTCTATGGTCAGCGGCTGGTCGACATGCGATTCCATCAGCCGGATGGCCTGCGCCAGGCGCGGATCGTAGCCGTCGAGCCGGCCGAGCGAGACCAATGGCTGTGCGTCGGTCGCGGCACGGGCCTGGTCGTAGATGAAGACGCTGGCGACATCGAGCGCCACGGCCATGCCGAGCCGCGTGCGAATCAAATGCAACATCAGGTCGAAGGTCGGCGAGGCGCCGCCTGAGGTGAACACCGGCCCGTCGATGACATAGCGATCCGGGCGGACATCGACGCCGGGAAAGGCCGACGAGAAATCCTCCATGTCTTCCCAGTGAGTGGTGGCGCTGCGCCCCTCCAGCAGGCCGGCGCGGGCCACTAGCCAGGTGCCGGCCTCGACGCCGCCGCATGCGCGGGCCGCGCGAGCCGCTCGCCGCAGCCCTGACAGCAGCGCTGTCGTGGCATAATTCTGGGTGCCGAAACCGGCGACGACGACGAGAACGTCGGTTGGCTCGGCCGCGTCGAAGCGCCCGCTGACCGCCACCGGCAGCCCGCATGTGGTGACCGGAGCCTCGCCGGTCACCGAGACCAGCTTGAAACCGAACAAGGTCTCGCCGGAGATGCGATTGGCGGCGCGCAGCGGATCGACGGCCGAGGCCACGCACATGATCGACGAGCCGGAAAACACCAGCAGCGTCACCTTGAGCGGCGAGCGCTCGGCGCGAAAGATAGTCGGTTTTTCGCTTTTGATCATGGAAGCTTCGTAAAACGCAAAACAGTTTCCGGCAAGTCAGTCATTGTTGAAATCTGTTTCTATGGGAGGAGAGTTCCATGCCGCTCGCGATGAACCGTGAGGTCTTCATTACCTGTGCCGTGACCGGATCCGGCGGGTCGCAGGATCGCAGCCCGCATGTGCCGCGCTCGCCCAAGCAGATCGCCGATTCGGCCATCGACGCGGCCAAGGCCGGTGCCGCGATCGTCCACTGCCATGTGCGCGACCCCGAAACCGGCAAGCCTAGGCGCGACGTGCATCTCTACCGCGAAGTCACCGAGCGCATCCGCGAAGCCAATGTCGATGTCGTGCTCAATCTCACAGCCGGCATGGGTGGCGACATGGTCTTCGGCTCGCCCGAAGCCCCGCTGCCGCTCAACGAAAAGGGCACCGACATGGGCGGCGCCACCAACCGCATGGAGCATGTGCGCCAGTGCCTGCCGGAAATCTGCACGCTGGATTGCGGCACCATGAACTTCGCCGAGGCAGACTACGTCATGACCAACACGCCCGGCATGCTGCGCGCCATGGGCGGCATGATGACGGCGCTCGGCGTCAAGCCGGAGATCGAGGCCTTCGACACCGGCCATCTCTGGTTCGCCAAGCAGCTGGTCGAGGAGAAGGTGCTCAATCCCGATGCGCTGGTGCAGCTCTGCATGGGCGTGCCGTGGGGCGCGCCTGACGACCTCAACACCTTCATGGCCATGGTCAACAACGTGCCCTCGACCTGGAACTGGTCGGCCTTCGCCATCGGCCGCAACCAGATGGCCTATGCCGCCGCGGCGGTGCTGGCCGGCGGCAATGTCCGCGTCGGGCTGGAAGACAATCTCTGGCTCGACAAGGGCGTGCTGGCCACCAACGCGCAACTGGTCGAGCGCGCTGCCAGCATCGTCACCAATCTCGGCGCCAGGATCATCGGACCGGAAGAAGTGCGCAAGAAGCTGAACCTGACCAAGCGGGCGCCGATCGCCGCGTGATTTGAGGGAGTCGACGATGACAACCGTCAAATTCACCGCGATGAAGGATGGCGACAGGGACGACTACGAGTTCCTGACCGCGCATGAAGTCGACTACGCCGCCAAGACCGGCGAGCGTTTGCTCGACGCGCTGGTGCAGCTCGACGAGGGCCTCTCCGGCTACAAGATCACGCGGCTCGGCCATTCGCTGCAGGCGGCGACGCGCGCCTGGCGTGACGGCGCCGACACCGACTGGATCGCCTGCGCGGTGCTGCACGACATCGGCGACATCTACGCGCCCTATAATCACGATGAGTATGCCGCTTCGATCCTGAAGCCCTTCGTGCGCGAGCAATGCACCTGGGTGGTGGAAAAGCACGGCGATTTCCAGCGCCTCTATTACGCCCATCATCTGGGCGGCAATCGCCATGCCCGCGACCGCTTCGCCGGCCACGCCTATTTCGACGATTGCGACCAGTTTTGCGAACGCTGGGACCAGTCGAGCTTCGACCCCGACTACGACACGCTGCCGATCGAGTTTTTCCGGCCCTTCGTGCTCGAGGTCTTTGCCCGCAAGGCCTACGACCCCTCGGTCATTCGCGCCGGCGAGCGCGTGCCCCTCGTCGATCCCACAACAGCCAAGACAAGAACCGGAGCATCCGCATGAGCATCGTCAACAAGGCAGCCGCCATCGGCGGCGGTGTCATCGGCGCCGGCTGGGTGGCGCGCCTGCTCTTGAACGGCATCGACGTGTCGATCTTCGATCCGGATCCCGAGGCCTCGCGCAAGGTTTCGGAAGTGATGAAAGGCGCGCGGCGCGCCTACAAGCAGATGGTTCCCGGCGGCCTGCCCAAGGAGGGCAAGCTGACTTTCGCCAAGACCATTGCCGAAGCCGTGGCCGATGCCGATTTCATCCAGGAAAGCGTGCCGGAACGGCTCGACCTCAAGCACCGTGTGCTGGCCGAGATCGACACCCATGCGCCGGCCAACGCCATCGTCGGCTCTTCCACCTCCGGCATCAAGCCGACCGACATGCAGGTGGCGATGAAGAAGCATCCGGAGCGGCTGGTCGTCGGCCATCCGTTCAACCCGGTCTATCTGCTGCCGCTGGTCGAGATCGTCGGCGGCGAGCAGACCTTTCCCGAGGCGATCGAGGTCGCCAGGGAGATCTATGCCTCGATCGGCATGAAGCCTGTCGTCATCCGCAAGGAGATAGAGGCCTTCGTCGGCGACCGCCTGCTCGAAGCGGCATGGCGCGAGGCGCTGTGGCTGATCAAGGACGGCATCTGCACCGTCGAGGAACTCGACGACATCATGCGCTATGGTTTCGGCCTGCGCTGGGCGCAGATGGGCATGTTCCAGGTCTATCGCGTCGCCGGCGGCGAGGCCGGCATGCGTCACTTCATGGCGCAGTTCGGGCCTTGCCTGAAATGGTCGTGGACCAAGCTGATGGACGTGCCGGAGTTCAACGACGAACTGGTCGACCTGATCGCCACCCAGTCGGACGACCAGGCTCACGGCCTGTCGATCCGCGAGTTGGAAAAGATCCGCGACGACAATCTGGTCGCGATCATGGATGCGCTGTCGAAGCAGAACAAGGGCAAGGGCTGGGGCGCCGGCGCCCTGCACAAGGACTATACCAGGCAGCTGGCCAAGCTGGCGGCGAAGAAGCCGGCGGCCTCCAAGGCAGCCGAGAAGGCCAAGGCCGGCAAGCCGGTGAAGAAAGCCGAAAAGCCGAAGAAAAAGAAGAAGGGCTAAGACCATGGATTTCGGTCTGTCGGAGGAACAGAAGCTCATTGTCGAGACCACGCGCGCCTTCGTCGAGAATGAGCTTTACCCGCATGAGCGCGAGGTCGAACGCACCGGCGTGCTGCGCCGCGAACTGATCGAGGAGATCAAGGCCAAGGCGATCGAAGCCGGTCTCTATGCCGCCAACATGCCCGCCGATGTCGGCGGCGCAGGCCTCGATACGGTGACCTGGCTGCTCTACGAAAAGGAACTCGGTCGCGCCAACTACGCGCTGCACTGGACTTGCGTGGCTCGCCCCTCCAACATCCTGCTCGCCGGCACGCCCGAACAACGCGAGAAATACCTGTTCCCTTGCATCCGTGGCGAGAAATGGGACTGCCTGGCGATGACCGAGCCGGGCGCCGGCTCGGACCTGCGCGGCATGAAGGCGACCGCCGTGCAGGACGGCGACGACTGGGTGCTGAACGGCACCAAGCATTTTATCTCCCACGCCGATCTTGCCGATTTCGCCATTTGTTTCATGGCCTCGGGAGAGGAAGAAACGGCGCGCGGCAAGCGCAAGAAGATCACCGCCTTCTTCGTCGACAAGGGTACCAAGGGTTTCACGGTGCGCGACGGCTACCGCAACGTCTCGCATCGCGGCTACACCAACGCCATTCTTGAATTCGACGATTGCCGTTTGCCGGCAAGCCAGGTTCTCGGCGAGGTGCACAAGGGCTTTGACGTCGCCAATTCCTGGCTCGGCGCCACGCGCCTGCAGGTCGGCGCCACCTGTCTCGGCCGCGCCGAGCGGGCGCTCGGCCACGCTATCGAATATTCCGCGCAGCGCCAGCAGTTCGGCCAGCAGATCGGCAAGTTCCAGGGCGTGTCGTTCAAGCTCGCCGACATGGCGACGGAGCTCAAGGCCGCCGACCTGATGGTGTTCGAAGCTGGCTGGAAGTACGATCAGGGCACTGTCACCGACCAGGATATGGCCATGGCCAAGCTGAAGGCCACCGAAATGCTCGCTTTCGTCGCCGACGAGGCGATCCAGATCCATGGCGGCATGGGGCTGATGGACGACCTGCCGCTGGAGCGCATCTGGCGCGACGCCCGCGTCGAACGCATCTGGGAAGGCACGTCGGAAATCCAGCGTCACATCATTTCGCGGGCGCTGCTGCGCCCGTTCGGGGCATGACATATGCACAAGCTTGAGCGTCTCCTGCGCCCAAAATCGATCGCCGTGTTCGGTGGCGTGCAGGCCGCCGCCGTGGTCGCGCAATCGATCAAGATGGGCTTTGCCGGCGAAATCTGGCCGGTGCACCCCATCAAGGACGAGGTTGCCGGACGCAAGGCGTACCGGTCCGTGGCGGACCTGCCCGGCGCGCCGGATGCCGCCTTTGTCGGCGTCAACCGGCATTTGACCATCGAGGTCGTCAAAGCGCTGGCCGAGCGGGGTGCGGGCGGCGCCGTCTGCTTTGCCGCCGGCTTCCTCGAAACCGAGGCCTATGACGATGATGGCGAGCGGCTGCAGGCCGAGCTGGTGGCGGCGGCGGGCGAGATGCCGATCATCGGACCCAACTGCTACGGCCTGATCAATTATGCCGATGGCGCGCTGCTGTGGCCCGACCAGCATGGCGGCATCCGGCTGGGGGAAGGTGGCAAAGGCGTCGCCATCATCACCCAGTCCTCCAACATCGCCATCAACATGACGATGCAGAAGCGCGGCCTGCCGATCGCCTTCCTGATGACCGCCGGCAACCAGGCGCAGACCGGCCTCTCTGAAATGGCATTGGGCCTGATCGAGGACGAGCGGGTGACCTCGCTCGGCCTGCACATCGAGGCCTTCGATTCGGTAGCCGGCTTTGAAAGACTGGCCGCGCGTGCCCGCGAGCTGAAAAAGCCGATCATCGCCATGAAGGTCGGCCGTTCCGAGCAGGCGCGGCAGGCGACGGTCTCGCACACCGCGTCGCTCGCCGGCTCGGACGCGGCCTCGGGCGCCTTCCTTAGGCGGCTCGGCATCGCCCGTGTCGATTCCATTCCAGCCTTCATCGAAGCGCTGAAGCTGCTGCATATCACCGGCCCGCTCCCCGGCTATCGCCTGTCGTCGATGAGCTGTTCGGGAGGCGAGGCCTCCGTCATGGCCGACAGCGCCGAAGGGCGCTGGGTCAACTTCCCGGTTCTCACCGACAGACATCGCGCCCATGTCAAATCGACGCTCGGGCCGCTGGTCGCAGTCGCCAACCCGCTCGACTACCACACCTTCATCTGGAACAACGAACCGGCGATGACGGCCACCTTCACCGCCATGGTGTCGGGCGGCTTCGACCTCAACATGCTGGTGCTCGACTTTCCGCGCCCGGATCGTTGCTCGGTCACCGACTGGTGGGCGACACTGCGCGCCTTCGAATCGGCGCTGAAGACCAACAAGGCGCACGGCGCGATCGTCTCCTCGCTGCCGGAGAACCTGCCCGAGGAATACACCGCCGAGCTCATGGCGCGGGGCATGGTTCCACTGTTCGGCATTTCGGAGGCGATGGACGCCGCCCAGGCCGCGGCCTTCATCGGCTGGGCCTGGCGCGAGCCGCAGGCGCAGCCGGTCGACACCTCCGCCTCGGGTGCCGCTGGTGGGGAGCATGTCACGCCTGACGAGGCGCAAGCCAAGGCGCGGCTGATCATGGCCGGCTTGCCGGTACCGAAGGGCGAGCGTGCCGGCAATGCCGTCGAGGCGGTGATCTCGTCGATGGCACTCGGCTTTCCCGTCGCCCTGAAGGCGCTGGGCGTCACCCATAAATCCGAGGTCGGCGCTGTCAGGCTGAACCTCAAGGATGCGGAATCGGTCAGCACGGCGGCGCATGATCTGCTGCCGCTCGGCACCGGGCTCTATGTCGAGCGCATGGTGCGCGACGGCGTCGCCGAACTGATCGTCGGCTTCACCCGCGACCCGATGTTCGGCGCGGTGATGACGCTTGGCACCGGCGGCGTGCTGGTCGAATTGCTGCGCGACAGCGTAACGCTGATGCTGCCGGCAACGCGCGACGACATTGAGGCCGCACTGCGCGGCCTCAAGCTGTTCCCGCTGCTCGAAGGCTATCGCGGCCGGCCGAAGGCCGATGTCCAGGCCGCCATCGATGCCATCGCGGGTATCGCCGCCTTCGTGCAGATGAATGCCGGCGAGATCGAGGAGCTGGACATCAACCCGCTGATCGTCTGCGCCGAAGGCAAAGGCGCCTGGATCGCCGACGCGCTGCTGGTGCTGGGAGAGAACAAGAATGTCTGACGTCATTTCGACCCGCCGCGAGGGCACCATCCTCGAGGTCACGCTCGACCGGCCCAAGGCCAACGCCATCGACCTGAAGACGTCACGGCTGATGGGCGAGACCTTCAAGGCGTTCCGCGATGATCCGGAGCTTCGCGTCGCCATCGTCAAGACCGCGGGCGACAAGTTCTTCTGCGCCGGCTGGGACCTGAAGGCGGCTGCCGGCGGCGACGCGGTCGACGGAGATTATGGCGTCGGCGGCTTTGCCGGCCTCCAGGAGCTGCGCGACCTCAATAAGCCGGTCATTGCTTGCGTCAACGGCATGGCAGTCGGCGGCGGCTTCGAGCTGGCGCTGTCCTGCGACCTCATCTACGCCTCCGACCATTCCTCCTTCGCACTGCCCGAAATCCGCGCCGGTACGCTTGCCGACGCCGCGACGATCAAGCTGCCGAAGCGCATTCCCTACCATGTCGCCATGGACCTTCTGCTCACCGGCCGCTGGATGGACGTCGCCGAGGCGCATCGCTGGGGGCTGGTCAACGAAGTGCTGCCCAAGGACAAGCTCGAGGACCGCGTCTGGGAGATCGCAAGGCTGCTCGCCGGCGGCCCGCCGCTGGTCTTCGCCGCGATCAAGGAGACCGCGCGCGTCGCCGAGGCGCTGACCTTCCAGGACGCCATGAACAAGGTCACGCGCCGCCAGTTGGCGACTGTCGATGCGCTCTACGGCTCCGAGGACAACATGGAGGGGTTTCGCGCCTTCGCAGAGAAGCGCGACCCGGTGTGGAAGGGGAAGTGAGCCATCTTACCCTCCCCTTGATGGGGAGGGTCGGACCGAAGGTCCGGGGTGGGGTGAAGCGCCGCGGGGGGGGGGGGGGGGGGGGGGGGGGGGGGGGGGGG
>NZ_JAIUIQ010000037.1:0-67311 GCF_020165735.1 Mesorhizobium sp. B283B1A | reverse complement strand
AACCCGCCCCGGGTTTTGGGCGGGCCGCTCTCGGTTCCCACTTCAAGGGAAACTTGTCAGGCGCCGCGCATCAGGCAGCCGGCGGCAAGCACGATGTAGGCGATGAGAACGATCCACACCGCTGCGATTGGAATGAACGCAAGGACGCCAAGCGCGGCAAGAATGCCGATGATGGCGATGACAAGGGAAATGATGAAAACAATCTGGGTAGGCGCGCTGAGATTCATGTCTGGCTCCTCCAACATGATTCGAACAGCGTCATTCTATCAGGGCGTGTGGTCACACACCAATCATGACGCGCAGCGGGTTGGCCGGATCGGCCAGCAGCTTCACCGCCAGTGCGACGCAGACGACCACCAGCAGCGGCTTGATCAGTCTGGCGCCGATGCGCATGGCCAGGCTCGCGCCGACGCGGGCGCCGAGGAACTGGGCAATGCCCATCATCAGGCCGATCTTCCAGGAGATGACGCCGACGGCGGCAAAGACGATGAAGCCGCCGATGTTGGACGCGAAGTTGAGCAGTTTGGTATGCGCCGTCGCCTTGAGCACGCCGTAACCGGCCAGGGCGACGAAGGCGAGCATGTAGAAAGAGCCCGCTCCAGGCCCGAACAGGCCGTCATAGAAGCCGATTGCCGGCACAAGGGTCAGTCCAAACAGGAATGGCGACAGGCGTTCAGCGCGGTCGACGTCGTTCATATTGGGCTTGAGCGCGAAATAGAGCGCGATGGCGATCAGAATCAGGGGCAGCAGGGCGCGCAGGAGATCACTCGGGACGATGGTGGCCAGCAACGCGCCTACGGCGCCTCCGGCGAGCGCCAGCAGCGCCGACGGCAATTGCCGGCGCAGATCGACATGGCCCTTGGAGGCATAATGGATTGTCGCCGATCCGGAGCCGAACATGCCCTGCAGTTTGTTGGTTCCAAGCGCCTCGACCGGCGAGAAACCGGCCAGCAGCAGCGCCGGAATGGTGATCAGTCCACCGCCGCCGGCAATCGAATCGACAAAGCCCGCCGCAAAGGCGGCGAAGGCGAGCATGGCAACTGTCTGGATGCTGAGATCGATCATCTGATCCGTGGGAGCGTCGGTCGGCTGAGATAGCGGGCGTTCGATCACGACCACCCCATTTGCGCAAGGCCGATTCCGCGCTAACTCTAGGGGAGAGGAATCGGAAAGGGGCACCGATGGCATTCGCATTGTTGGACCAGATACGCTCGATCTTCGACGGCGACCCCGGAGTGCGCAAGGTGGCGGACGATCCCGTCCTGTCGGCCGAACTTCTGATGCTGTTCCGCATGATCCTGGCCGACGGCACAGTCAGCGAGAGCGAGATGGTGGCCTTCCGGCGCATCTGCAAGGACGCCTTCGGCATCCAGGAAAGCAGCATCGACAGCGTTATCGAATATCTCAACGAGTTCGGCTACGAGACCAACGGCTCCCAGGCGATTGCACTGTTCCGCGATCTCGACGTCGAACGGCGCAAGCAATTGGCGCAGCATATGGCGGAGATCGCCAAGGCCGATTCGCAACTGGCCGAGACCGAGGTGCGCCTGCTGCGCCGCACACTCGATCTGCTCGACATCAGTCCAGTCGATGTGGTGAAGGCGGAAGAGTAGGGGGGAACCGCCTTCTTAACCTTGCTCCTGCATCCGGCGCGCGATTGCCCTGTGCAGGTCCGGGGCGGCGGCAACCAGCGCCTTGGCGGCCTCGGATTGCGGATGATCGAGCACCTCGTTCGTCCTGCCGCGCTCGACGATCTTGCCGTCATGCATGACCAGCACCTCGTCGGCGATGGCTCGGGCGACGGTCAGGTCATGGGTAATGAAGAGATAGGCGATGCCGAGCTTCTGGTTGAGTTCGGCGAACAGATCGAGGATCTGGGCGCGGATCGAGACGTCGAGCGCCGAGACCGGCTCGTCGGCAACGACCAGCTTGGGGCGGGTGATGATGGCGCGGGCGATCGACAGGCGCTGGCGCTGGCCACCCGAAAATTCGTGCGGGTACTTGTCCATGTCGCTGATGCCGAGGCCAACCTCGTGCAGCGCATGCGCCACCATCTCGCGACGCTCGGCGCGGGTCGGTTTCTTTTCCAGCACATGCAGTGGCTCGGCGACCAGCCTTTCCACCTTCTGGCGCGGATCGAAGGAGCCATAGGGATCCTGGAAGACAACCTGCATGTCGCGTCGCGCCGGCTTCAGTTCTGGTTCGCGCTTGCCGGTGATGGTGTCGCCGCGAAACCGGATCGTGCCGGCGCTTGGCCGGTCCAGTGCCAGGATCATCCGGGCAAGCGTCGACTTGCCGCAGCCGGAGCGGCCGACCAGCGCCATTGATTGACCCGGCGCCATCGACAGGGAGACATCGTCGACGGCGCGGATGTCGGGCGCGCGCCTGAACAGCGCGGTGCGCCGGCCGGCATAGTCACGGGTCACGTTCTCGACCTGAAGCAGGGGCTTGCCTGTTCCAGCGCCATGCGGCTTGGCGCGCGCCGGCACATGCATCGAGGCTTGCGCCAGTTGGCGCGTGTAGGGGTGGAGCTGTTCGGACAGCGTGCGTGCAGTATCGCCGGCCTCCATCACCTCGCCATGGCGCAGGATGGTGATGCGGTCGGCCATCTCGGTCACCACGGCGAGGTCGTGCGAGATCAGCAGCAGGCCCATGCGGCTCTCCGCCACGAGATCGCGCAGGAGGTCGAGGATCTGCGCCTGCAGCACCACGTCGAGGGCCGTCGTCGGTTCGTCGGCGATCAGCAGCTTCGGCTTCAGCGCACAGGCGATGGCGATGACGACGCGCTGGCGCTGGCCGCCGGACAACTCGTGCGGATAGCGCGACAGTGGAAATTTGGCCGAGGGAAGGCCGACGCGGTCGAGCATTTTTCGCGCTCGCTCCTCGGCTTCCGCGCGTGTGGCCTTGGTGTGCCAGCGTATGCCTTCGGCTACCTGTTCGCCGATGGTCTTGACCGGATTGAGAGCCGTCATCGGCTCCTGGAACACCATGCCGATGTCGTCGCCGCGCAGCGCGCACATCTGGTCCTCCGTCGCGGCGAGGATATCTATACCATCGAATGTGACGCGCCCGGTGGCGCGCGCGGCGTGGGGCAGAAGCCGCATCACCGTCAGCGCGGTCATCGACTTGCCGGAGCCGGATTCGCCGACCAGCCCCATGACTTCGCCTGATGCAAGGGAGAGCTCCACGCCTTTCAGGATCGGCGTGTCGCCGATGGCGAGCGACAGGTTCTCGATCTCCAGCAGGCTCATCGCCGCCGCCGCGATTTCGGGTCGAGAATGTCGGCGATGCCGTCGCCGAGGAGGTTCAGACCGAGCACGGTGACGACGATCGCCATGCCGGGAAAGATCGCCATCCACGGCGCCACCACAATGCGGGTCTGGGCGTCGAACAGCATGCGGCCCCAGCTTGGCATTGGCGGCTGCGCGCCGAGGCCGAGATAGGAAAGCCCGGCTTCGGCCAGGATGCCCAGCGCGAACTGGATGGTGCCTTGCACCAGAAGCAGCGTGGCGATGTTGGGCAAGACATGCTCGATCGATATCCGCGTGCTGCTTTTTCCCGCGGCGCGCGCGGCCAAGATGAATTCGCGCGGCCAGATCGCCAGCGCGCCGGCCCTGGCGACCCGTGCGAACACCGGAATGTTGAAAATGCCGATGGCGATGATGGCGTTGACGGCGCCCGGCCCGAAGATGGCGGTGATCATGATCGCCGACAGCAGGGCGGGAAAGGCGAAGACGAGGTCGTTGATGCGCATCAGCGCCTCGTCGACGAGACCGCCGCGCGCAGCGGCAAAGGCGCCGAGCGGCACGCCGACGCCCATGCCGATGCCGACCGCTACAAAAGCCACCGCAATCGAATTGCGGGCGCCGACCATGATCATCGACAGGATATCGCGGCCGAAATGATCGGTGCCGAACCAATGCGTCGGCGAGGGCCCCTGCGTCTTGTCGGCTATGACCAGCTTCGTCACATCGTAGGGCGTCCAGACATAGGAGATGATGGCCATCACCAGGATGAGCAAGGTGATGACGAAGCCGGTGACGAAAGCGGTGTTCCGGAATGCCTTGGCCAGGATGCTGCCGAAGGTTTCCTCGGGAATGTCGATATGCATGGTCATCGCCGGCTTCTCAGGCGCGGATCGACGACCGCATAGGAAAAGTCGACGATGAGGTTGACGGCTATGACGGCGGCGACCAGCAGCATGACGACGCTTTCGACGACGATCAGGTCGCGCTGGGTGATGGCCTGGAACACCAGCCGGCCGAGGCCGGGGAGATAAAAAACATTCTCGATGATGATGGTGCCGGCAAGCAGGAAGGCGAATTGCAGTCCGAGTATGGTCAGCACCGGGATCATGGCATTGCGCAGTGCGTGCCGCCAAAGCACGGCGCGATAGGGCAGGCCCTTGGCGCGGGCGGTGCGGATGTAATCCTCGTTCAGCACCTCGATCAGCGCCGAGCGGGTGACACGTGCCAGGATCGCCGCTTGCGGCAAGGCAAGCGCGATCGCCGGCAAAAGCAGCGATTTCAGCGCCGGCCAGACACCGGCTCCCCAGCCGGGAAAGCCACCGGCCGGAACCAGGCGCAGCCAGACCGCGAAGACATAGATCAGCATCAGCGCGAACCAGAAATTGGGCACGGCGACGCCAAGCTGCGCCGCGCCCATCGCCACGGTGTCGCCGGCCCGTCCGCGCCGGCTGGCGGAAAACAGGCCGACCGGAATGGCGATCACCGTGGACAGCACAAGCGCGATCAGCGCCAGCGGCAACGACACGGCAAGCCGTTCGCGCACGAGATCGATGACCGGCACCGAATAGGTATAGGAGCGGCCGAAATCGAGGCTGAGCAGGCCGCCGGCCCAGTGCAGGTAGCGCCAAGGCAGCGGTGCGTTGAGGCCCATCTGGTTGCGCAGCAACTCGACCTGGTCGGCGCTGGCGTTCATGCCCAGCATCAGCCGGGCAGGGTCGCCGGGGAGGATTTCCAGCACCGCGAACACCACCATGGAAGCCAGCACCAGCGTGGCGAGCGCTATTGCGAGGCGCTTGAGGAGGTAGGCGGTCATGGGGGGTGAGGGACGGTGGTGTTGCCGATGGCAATCAACAGGTGACGACTTCGTTCTACGGCGCCCCCCTCTGTCCTGCCGGACATCTCCCCCTCAAGGGGGGAGATTGGCGATTTCAGCGCCGGCGCCACAAACGCGTCGCTGATGATTGGCGAAAGCAGCGGCGACAGCGCAATCTCCCCCTTTGAGGGGGAGATGCCCGGCAGGGCAGAGGGGGGCGCCAAGGCGCGCAAACGTCGCCTCTCCGCCAACAGCTTCACTCGCTCCACTTCACCTTGGTCAGGTCATTGGCCTGGATAGGGGCATTTTCCCACAGCCCTTGCAGCTTGGCGTCCCAGACTCCGACCTTGGGCAGTTCGTAGAGGAAGCCGACCACGGCGTCGTCGGCCAGGATCTTCTGCGCCTGTCCGAGCAACGCCTTGCGCTTGGCCGCGTCGGAGGTGAGGTTGAGGTCGGCGATCACCTTGTCGAAGGCCGGATTGTCATAGTTGAAATAGTAATCCTTGCGCGAATAGATATCGATGTCGTTAGGCTCGGTGTGGGAGACGATGGTCAGGTCGTAGTCCTTCTTGGTGAACACCTGGTCCAGCCACTGCGCCCATTCGACCGGTAGGATATCGAGGTTGATGCCGACGTCGCGAAGCTGCGAGGCGATGATCTCGCCGCCGAGCCGCGCATAGCCGGGCGGCGGCAGCTTCAGCGTCGCCTTGAAGCCGTTCTCCAGGCCTGCTTCCTTCAGCAATTCCTTGGCCTTGGCGACATCGTGCGGATAGCGGCCGGTGAGGTCGACATAGTCCTTGTTGGCCGGTGACATGTGCGAGCCGATCGGCTGGCCGAGGCCGGCCGAGGCGCCGTCGATGATTGCCTTGCGGTCGAGCGCGTAGGAGATCGCCTGCCTGACCTGCAGCTTGTCGAAAGGCGGCTTCTTGTTGTTGATCGACAGGATGGTTTCGCCCTCGGTCGAGCCGATCACCACCTTGAAACGCGGGTCGTCCTTGACCTGCGCCAGGCCGTCGGGATCGAAGAACGGGAAGGCCTGGATGTCGCCAGACAGCAGCGCCGGAACATTGGCGGCGGCATCCGGCACGATGCGGAACTCGACCTTATCGAGGAATGCCGGCGTGCCCCAGTAATGGTCGGCTTTCACCAGCGTGATCGACGATCCCTTGGCCCAACCCTGGAATTTGAACGGACCGGTGCCGATCGGGTTCTCCTTGTTGGTGTCAGCCGATTTTGGCGACACCATCACCGCGTCGCCCCAGCCCATATTGTAGAGGAAGGATCCTTGCGGGTTCTTCAGCGTGACCTTGATCGTCGCCGGATCGATGACATCGACCTTGTCGATGGCCGCGAACAGGTTCTTCTGAGCATTGACCGAATTGTCGGCGCGGGCGCGGTCCAGCGAGAATTTCACGTCGTCGGCGCTGAAGTCGGCGCCGTCGTGGAATTTCACGCCGGTATGCAGCTTGAAAGTGTAGGCCCTGCCATCGTCGGAAATGGTCCAGCTTTCGGCCAGGTCCGGCAGCACTTCGCCATTCGGGCCGATGCGCGTCAGGCCTTCGAACACATTGGCGTAGAGCACCTCATCGATGGCGGCGGCGGCGCCGGCGGTCGGGTCGAGATGCGGCGGCTCGAGCGGAATGCCGATGACAAGGTCGGTGCGCGCGGCAAAGGCCGGGCTTCCGGCGGCCAGTGCCAGGACGGCCGCGGCCAGAATGATTTTCCACAATCTCATCGTGCACTCCCATGCGTTCAGACACGTGCTCAAACCGGGCGATAGAAGCGTGATTTCGTGCGGGAGTAAATTGCGTTTCGTGCTGCCGGGCGTCGTGGTTGGGAAAGTTTTTCTCCCGGCGGCCGTTTCGATCGGTCGAAGCTTGTCCGGCGGGAGGCCTCAGCCCGCGGCCGTGCCGCGCAGCAGCACGTTCAGCCCGATCGCCATCACCTTGGCCGATTCCACCATGTCCGATATCCCGACCCACTCATCCGGCCGATGGGCAAGGTCGAGAATGCCGGGTCCATAGGCGATGCAATCATAGATGTGGCCGATGCGGGCAATGTGCTTCTGGTCGTAGGTGCCGGGAGAAATGACGTAGTCCGGCTCGCGGTCGAAGATCGCATGAATGCCTTGCGCCACGGCCCTGACCACGGGTGCGTCGCGCTCGGTCATCAGCGGCAGCACTTCCATGAGGTCGCGTATCTCGTAGTCGAACTTTTTGCGCTCGCGCTTCAGCCGGTCGAGAATGCCGGTCACTTCGCCTTTGACCGTGGCCAGATCCTCCTCGAGCAGGAAGCGGCGATCGATGGTCAGCCGGCAGGAATCGGGCACGTTGGGCGAGGGCAGGCCGGGCCGGAAATCCTCGGTCTGGCCGCCATGGATGGAATTGATGTTCATGGTCGAGCGCCTCGCCCCTTCAGGCACCACCGGCATGCGTGTCATCTTGCGGTCAAGCGCGGGGAACAACTCGTCCTCGAAAGCTTGCAGTACAGCGCCCATATGGCGCACTGCGTTGTCGCCGAGAAATGGCATGGAGCCATGCGCGATCTCGCCCTTGGTCTCGATTTCCGCCCACCAGACGCCGCGATGGCCAAGGCAGATGCGGTCCTTGTTGAGCGGCTCGGGGATGATGACGTGATCGACCCTGGGCTTCGAGAAGTAGCCGAGCCCGGCCAGATGGGCGACGCCGCCGAAGCCGCCGGATTCCTCGTCCACCGTGCCCGATATCTCGATGGCGCCGGGAAAGTCGGGGAATACTTCCATGAAGGCCTCGACAGCGATGATGGAGGCGGCGAGCCCACCCTTCATGTCGCAGGCGCCGCGGCCGTAGACCTTGCCGTCCTTGACGACGCCGGCGAAGGGATCGACGGTCCAACCATCGCCGGCTTCGACGACGTCGATATGCGAGTTGAAGTGGACGCAGGCGCCTGGAGAGCGTCCGTCAAATCGCGCGACGACATTGATTCGCGGATAGCGATCCGTATCGCCGGGCGTGCCTTCGCCGCGGATGAATTCCGTCTCGAAGCCGCGCTTCTTCAGCCGCGCACCGATGTATTCGGCGCATGGCCCATAGGCTTCGCCAGGCGGATTGATGGTCGGAAAACGGATGAGGTCGGCGTTCAGCGCAACGACATCGTCGCGCTTGCTGTCGATTGCCTTGAGGAGTCGCTCGTTCATATGACGAGTTGAGCAGCGATCTCGGCGGTTTTGCAAGCCCGCTGGTGATCAGGCCGGTGCGGCGTGTCGATGCGGCAACTATCGCGGGAAATCGTTCAAATTCTCTGCTTTGGATTGGCCAATTGGTCAATGAGTGTGTGTTACTTCATTCACCTGCCATTAAAAAGATGAAAAACATCGTGAAGGCAGGCAAGCAAGGGGCAATCAAAGGGGTTTGATCGCATGAAAAAGACAATTCTCATGGCGGCCGTATTTGTCGCGATGCTGTTCGGCGCTTCGGGGCAGAGCTGGGCAGCCAGCCTCGAGGCGAACATAGACGTATCTTCGCAGACGATGACGGTCCGGTATGGGCTGTCGGTTTACAGGTGGAGCGTGTCGACCGCGCGCACCGGCTATTTCACGCCGCGTGGCAACTATCGGCCGCAACGCACGGCCCGGATGTGGTATTCGCGCAAATACCATATGTCGCCGATGCCATATTCCGTGTTCTTCCATGGCGGCTATGCCATCCACGGAACCGGTGCCGTCAGGCAGCTCGGCCGCCCGGCTTCGCATGGCTGCGTGCGGCTGCACACGGCCAATGCCGCGGCCTTCTATTCGATGGTGCGGGAAGTGGGATTCGGCAACACGCGCATTGTCGTCACCAACTAGGGCTCTGACCGGACGTTGATTCCACAGTGCTCCTTTGCGGTGGAGTTGGGTGCGGTCGGCTGCATTTCGGGCGGTTCATCGCGGAAAATGTTGCAGGAATAGCGCATTGGCAGGGAAACGGTGCCGTTGCGTCACCTCTGCCTGACGAATGTCTCCGTGCGAAGAGCCCGGTTATGTTAGATGCCCTGCAGATAATTTGTGAGGGGCTTTGATGTACAGATTTCTTCTTGGGGCGGCGATCGCCGTTACAACCACTTCTGCCTTTGCCGCCGATGCGGTGACGCCGATCGTGATGGATCAGGAACTCGCTCAGCCGCATATTTCCGGCTATGTCGAGGCCTATCTCGGTGGACTATATCTGTCGGCCGATGGCGGGCATTTCTCGGCGACGACAGCAGGCGGTGCTGGCCGCGTCAACTTTCCGATCGACGCGCGCTGGAACATCCAGACCGATGCGAACATCGATTCCCTTTGGGTCGAGGGCGTCAACATCTACGGGTATGGCGGCGCGATCCACGGCTACTGGCGCGACCCGAGCAGCTACGCGCTCGGCGGCTTTGCGACGTTCACACGCTATGGCGGGGATATTGGCGGTCCGAAGATCTATGACTTCACGGTTGGCCCCGAAGCCCAGGCCTATTTCGGCAACATGACCGTCTATGGCCAGATCTACTATGGCCAGCTGCGTGCCAATGGCGAATCCGAGCACTATGACAACTGGGGCGGTCGCGCCGTGGTACGCTATTTCGCCCAGGATAATCTTCGCTTCGATGGCGAGCTTGGCTACGCGAGATTGTCAGGGTTTGGCGGTCATCTGGACACGGTTACCGCGGCGTTGCAGGCCAATTATAGGTTTTCCGGCACTCCGTTCTCTGTGTTTGGACGCTATCAGCTGGATCACGAATCAATTGAAGGCACAGATCTGAACATCCATAAATATCTGATAGGCCTCCGTGCGAGCTTCGGTTCAAACACGCTGCTCGAGGAAGACCGCAATGGCGCGACGATGGACACCTATAAGCCCAATTTCATCCTGCCTTTGCCGGCGCTGTAGCATTGAGGGGCCTTTCAGGCCTGACATAAAGATCGATCGGAGAAGCCGCGAGGAGCAATTCTCGCGGCTTTGGTTTGTACCACTCAAGGCGTGGTCGAGCCTAGGGTCATAGGAGTCAGGCGCCCGCAACTGGTGCTTTCTGCGGGCGCTGTTTGCGACGCCAGTTGCTGATCTCCCACCTTTTGTGGAACCACATCCACTGGCCGGGATCCTCGCGCACCCAGCGCTCGACCACATCATTCAGCATCTGGGTGGTGGCGTGAACGTCGACGCTGCCGTTGGCGGTGCGCGGCAGGACCAGCTTGTCCTCGATCTCGAGCCGGAAGCGGTTGCCCGGCAGCCTGACGCAGCGCGCCGGATAGACATCGCAGTCGTAGTGGCGGGCGAGGGTGCCCAGCACACGATTGCTCTGGCAGGGACGGCCGAAGAAGGTCGTCTCCAGGCCGTTGGAGAATTTCTGGTCGACAAGGACGCCGATATTGCCGCCGTTCTCCAGGACGCCCGCCAATGCGAACGAGGCGCCGGCCATCGATGGCAGCAGGGAACCCATGGTCGAGCGGCGCGTCGAGAGGATGTAGTCGGCAAGGTAGGGGTTGTTGGGCGGGCGAAACAGTGCCGTGATGTTCATGCCGAAGGTCGCGGCAGCCACCGGCAGCAGTTCGAAATTGCCGAGATGGCCGGTGAAGACGATATGCGGCTGCTTTTCGGCGGCTATCTCGACGAAGTGCTCCGTTCCCTTGACCTCGACGCGGCCGGGGTTGCTGGAGGCGGGGTCGTAGTCGAACAGGGCGTCGAGAAAGATGTATTCGGCGGCCAGCCGTGCCATGTTGCCCCACATGTCCGACGCGATGGCCTGGATCTCGCTTTCGCTCTTTTGCGGGTAGGCCTTGCGCAGATTGTCGATGGCGACCTGATGACGCCCGACCCAGGGGCCGATGCGGCGCGCGACGCGGTCGGCGAAATTCAGCGCGGCGTCGACCGGCAGCAGGCGCAGTATCGAGATGATGATCATCGCGGCGCGCGCAACCAGCCAGTAGTTCACCTGGCGCAGCTGCCTGCCGTAGCGAAACCTGAGATCGCGGCGAAACTTCTTGAGCACCGAAATCAAGGCTCTAGACGACGCGCAGGATGATCTTGCCGAAGACGTCGCGGCCTTCCATGCGCTTCAGCGCCGCATCGATGTCATCGAAGCCGACCTCGGTGTCGATGACCGGCGAGACTTGGCCCGCCGCCATCTTCTGCATGGCGTTGGCCATGTTTTCCATGCGGCAGCCGAAGGATCCCAGCAGTTTCAGCTGCTGCTGGAACAGCTGCATCAAATTGATCTGTGTCGACACGCCCGACGTCGACCCACACGTCACCAGGCGGCCACCACGCTTCAGGCACAGCATCGAGCCGGCGAAAGTATCGGCGCCGACATGTTCGAAGACGACGTCGACGCCCTTCTTCTTGGTCAGCTTGCGCACGACGCCTTCGAAACGGTCGTCACGGTAATTGATGACATGGTCGGCGCCGAGCGCCTTGGCCTTGTCGATCTTGTCGTTGGAGCCGACCGTGGTGATGATTGTGCAGCCCATGCGCTTGGCCAGTTGGATCGCCGCCGAGCCGATGCCGGATCCGCCGGCATGGATCAGGATCGTCTCGCCGGGCTGAAGCCTGGCGTTGTCGAACAGCATGTGCTCGACGGTGCCGAAGGTCACGGGCGCCACTGCGGCCCCGATATCGGTCACGCCGGGAGGAGCGGGGACAAGCAGACGCGCCGGCAGGTTGATCTTCTCCTGCGCGAAGCCGTCGAGATGAAAACCGTGGACGCCCGAAACATGCTCGCAGAGATTGTCGCGGCCTTCGCGGCAGGCGCGGCAAAGGCCGCAGGTGCGTGCCCCGTAGATCGACACCAATTGGCCGGGCAGCAGGCTGGAAACACCAGGACCGACCGCCTCGACCTCGCCGGAGGCTTCGGCGCCGACGACCAGCGGCAGCTTGCGCTTGGCGAAGGCCATGCCGCGCCAGCCCCAGACGTCGATATGGTTCAGCGCCACCGCCTTGATGCGCAGCGTGACTTCGCCGAGTGCGGGTGGCGGCGGGGGCGGCAGGTCCACCGTTTCAAGACGGCGGTCCTCGATAAGTTGCAGTGCGCGCATGAGGCCTGTCGGTTCTGTATGGCTGAAAAAGGTCGCTTAGACCGGTTCCCGCGCCATGACAAGGCAAGTGTTCTGGCCGCCGAAGCCGAAGGAGTTCGACAAAACGCTGCGAACCTCGGCATTGCGCTTCTTGTTCGGCACCACGTCGAGCACGATCGCGGGGTCCGGATTGTCGTAGTTGATGGTCGGCGGAATAACGCTTTCGCGCATCGTCATCAGCGAGAAAGCGGCCTCCACAGCGCCGGCCGCCGACAATGTATGGCCGATCATCGACTTGTTCGATGAGACCGGCATGGAGCTTATGCGCTCGCCGAACACCGTCGACAGCGCCAGATGTTCCATCTTGTCGTTCTCCGGTGTCGACGTGCCGTGGGCGTTGACATAGTCGATTTCGTCTTCACCCAGGCCGGCATCGGCCAGCGCGGCGCGAACCGCGGCAATGGCTGGCGAAGCGTCCGGTTTCGAGCGGGTGCGGTGGAAGTCGTCGGCCTTTTCGCCGCAACCGCCCAGGATGCCGAGGATGGTGGCGCCGCGAGCCAAAGCCGCCTCAAGCGATTCCAACACCAGTGCTCCGGATCCCTCGGCCAGCACGAAGCCGTCGCGATCCCTGGAGAAAGGCTTCGATGCTTTTTCGGGAATGTCGTTGTGCGTAGATAACGCCGAAAGCAACGAGAAACGGATCAGCGCCTCGGCGGTCGCCGAGCCGTCGGCGCCGATCGAAAGCGCCCGGTCGCATTCACCGCGGCGGATCGCCTCGACGCCGAGCTGGATGGCTGTGGCGCCCGAGGCGCAAGCCGTCGACAGTGTGATCGGAAGACCGCGCGTGCCAAGGCGGTCGGCAAGGCGGTCGGCGATCGAACCGAACTGGGTAGTCTCGAAAATATCAAGCTCTTTCAAGCTGCGCGCCACCCGGAGCAGTCGTTCGGCGGCGGTGTCATCCTTGTCCTTGTCGGAATTGTAGAGCGAAAAGCGCTCGGCCCAGTCAAGTTCGACCGGCGGGGAGGCAAGGAAGAGCGGTCCGCCGAAATCGTTGGAATCAAGACCGGCTTCGGCCACGGCTTCGATACCCGCAAGCTCGGCCAACTCGTAGGTGAGGGGGCTCGCGCCTTTCGAACTCGACGGCAGGAAGTCGACCATGCCGGAGATGCGGGTGTTCAGTTGATCGATGGGAAAGCGGGTGATCGGATGGATGCCTGACTTGCCGGAGGTCAATGCCGCCCAGTTGTCTGATTTGCCGACGCCAAGCGAGGTCACCACGCCGATGCCGGTGACGGCGACGATTGGCCTGCCCATGTGATCTCTGAGATTGGCCATTCGGGCGCCCTCTTGTCGTTGCAGCATGGATCGTGGAGCCGCGTTACGCGGCGTTGACCAGCGCCATGCCCTCGAATTGGTGATAGCCGATCGCCGTTGCAAGGACGCTTGCGGGAATGCCTTCGAACGGCTTCTCGGCTGTGGCATCGAAGACAGGGTAGCCAGCCTTGCGGTCGACGGCCAGTGCCGCCAGCGCCACGGCGAACGGAAACTGCGCTTCCTTCATATGCCCGGTCAGCGTCGAGAAGCCGCGCGCCGCGATTGCCTCGACAGCATCGAGGGCCGCTTTCTCGGCGATGGTCGCCGCATGCGCGCCAGAGGCGCCGGACATCGCCAGCAGCTTGCCGTTCGGCAAGGCCGCCCGGCTGAGCAGTGCTGCGATCTCGGCGTCGAGTTCCCCGCGCGAACGTCTCGCGCGGCCGGAGACGACCGGCCCGAGCTCGGCATAGATCTTGCGCCCACGGCTTGCCGCGTGCTCGCGCTGCTCCAGCACCAGGAAGGCGCCGCCGGAGCCCGACACCACGCCACCGCCCTCGATGCCCTGTCTTTGCCAGACGGGTTTCCAGGGGCCACGATGCAGGTAGCCGGCAAGTTCATAGCCGAGCAGCATGTCGGAATGTTCGGTCTGGAAGGCACCGCCGACCAGGACGTGCGTCGACTGGCCCGAGCGGATGCGCGCGGCGGCCGTCTCGACGGCGGAGACACCCGCACCTTCCTCGCCCATGAAGGTGCGCGACGAGCCCGTCACCTTGTGGACGATGGAGATGTTGCCGGCGAGCAGATTGGAGAGCTGGGCCAGAAACAAAGTCGGCCGCAATTCCGTCGTCAGCTTCTCGTTGAGCAGCACATCGCGGTCGTTTCGGCTTTCCGAAGCGGCCAGAATGGCGGCATCGACCGCCTCATCGCGCTCGCCGCCGCCGGCGGCCACCACCATGTCCATGGTCGTGCACAGTTCGTCATTGCCCTTGATGCCGGCGTCATCCAGCGCAAGTCCCGCGGCATAGGTGCCGAGCCGCTGCCAGGTTTCCATCTGCCGCTGGTCGCCGCGCTTGGCGATCTGCAGGTTCCAGTCGATCTCGGGCAGTGGATGGACGGTGTAGGGCGCAAAGCGCGCGGCTTCGAGCACCGGCTGCAGGCCTGGCTGCGAGAGCTTCTGCCAGTGTGCGTCAGGGCCTTCTCCCAGCGAGGAGACAAGGCCGATGCCAGTGATGACGACGTCGTGGGGGCTGCTCATGAGCGGCTTTGTGGGTCAGGAGGCGCAGCCCGTCAAGGCCGCGCGCTTGCCCGATCTCAGGCGGTCTTGGCGGCAACCAGCGCGTCGATCTTGGCGCACAGGTTCTTCATGACGAAGTAGTCGTCGGTCGATGCCTTGCCGTCGTTGACTTCCTGGGTCCACTTTTCCAGCGGCACCTTGATGCCGAATTCCTTGTCGATGGCAAAGACGATGTCGAGGAAATCGAGGCTGTCGATGCCGAGATCGTCGATCGTGTGGCTCTCGGGCGTGATGGTGTCGATATCGATCTCGCTGGTGTCGGCAATGATCTTGGCGACTTTGTCGAACGTGGTGGACAAGGGCTCTTCCTTCTTTGCGGGCGGAATCTTGTCCGCATTCGTTTGGGCGCTGTCTAATCGGTTTTTCCCGGCAGGAAAAGGCCTGATAAGCCGGGCGCAGATGGGAAGCGTGCCCAGGAAAGGCAAGAAGGGCCGCCGGTCAAACCTGCGGCCCTTCCCATTGACGTTGCGTCAGCCTTGTTTGGATGCATGTCGTTATCCCAAAGCCGGCCCCACTTTTGGGCGACATGCATCAACCTTCGCGGAGCTTCACAAGGTCGTTGAGCAACCCGCTCGTCCCGTTGTGGACGGTCAGCCGCTCGACCTTGCCGGCGATGGTTTCCAGAGCCTCGAGCTCCTTCAGCCGCAGCATCACCGGGTTCTCCGCCATCACCTTGGCCGTGTTGAGCAGGGAACGCGTGGCGTTCGTCTCCTCGCGGCGGCGGATGACGTTGGCCTCGGCCTGCTTTTCGGCCGACACCACCTGGTTGAGGATCTCGCGCATTTCGCCCGGCAGGATAACATCCTTGAGAGCGATATCGCTGACCTCGACCCCGATCTCGGCCATCCCGGCGCGGACCTTGGCCGCCGCTTCCTCGTCGATTGTCACCTTCTTTTCCAGGATCTGGTCGAGGGTGAGCGAGCCAAGCGTCTTGCGGAAGGCGTACTGCAGGGCGCGGTAGAGGGCCTCGGAGAAGTCCTTCACAGCGCTCACCGCCTTGACCGGATCGACGACCCGGTATTCGGCGGCGATGTTGACGCGGATCGTGACGCGATCCTTGGTCAGCACTTCCTGCCCGGCGACATCGAGCGACTGGCGCTTGAGGTCGACGACCTTGATCTGCACCATGCGTCCGACATTCCAGAAGCCATGCACGCCAGCGGCGAGCGTGCGCACCAGCACACCGTCGATGAACAGCAGCCCGGCCTGGCCGTCGAGGACCGGGTGGACGGACATCAATTCCGCCTTCCGGGCCTGGCCGAGCCGGCGCATCACCGCCGGATCGATGGCGAGATCGGCCGAGGTGTCGACCAGCGTCACCTTCCACGGACCGGCATCCGTCCACAGCACCAGCTTGCGATCCGGCGCCAGAACGGCATGCAGGTTGCCGTCACGCTCGATGATTGCGACATCCGCGCGACCGGTGCGAACGACGGTGAAATGACGCGTGGCCACATCCGGGAGCTTATCGAACAACGCCTTCTCGTACGCCGAAACGAATTCCGGGTTCTTCAGATCGTGCCGCGACACTTCAAGGCTTCCACCCCGGTTGGCGAGCCGATGCTCGCCCGGCAGCAGGACAGCCTTGATCTCGCCCTTGTAGAGGGTGAGGGCACGTTCGTTTTCCTTTACGAGGACGCGCTGGCGTCCAAGAACCTTATCGAGAACAATCATTGTCATACTCCTGTCGGGCATGGCCCCATGCGAGGCGTCACGTCATGCGTCGATCTTCCCTTCGTTTCTCGTTTCACGTCGTCATGGTCCGGGCACGAATGATCCGGGGACTGGTGGCATCAATCCGCGGCGGGCCTTCGGGAGCGGATCGCGGGGGCAATGAAGCGGGCGCCGGAGGCCTTGGCCCCCTTGCCGGCGACGCTGCGCCTTGATCGTCACCGCGGGCCTGGCCGCGAGCCGATGGCGTCAAACCTTTCGATACGGCCTTGGCCCGAAGGCTTCGGCCGTCCGTCAGGTCTTCAGCATTCCAGCCCCCGGACCGTTTTTCAGATGGCTTATCAGGCCAGTGGAGAAGGAATCGAACCTTCGACAATCAGATTATGAGTCTGATGCTCTAACCAATCTGAGCTATCCGTGATGTGGATGAAGGGACTCGAACCCTCGACCTCCGGACCCAAATCCGGCGCTCTAACCTCTGAGCTACACCCGCAATCCCAACACCCGAAGCGGCGCCGTATACAGGGCGGCAAAGCCGCCTGCACGGGCGGAGGCAAAAGCTCCAACCGTTGTGCTCGCTTCGGTTTTCGTGACCGGGAGCGCGGCTATAGAGCCTGCGACGGGTTGTCGCAAGCGGCATTGTCGCGGCGAATTCGCGGCTTCTTCGGATAGTGGTATTTCGGCAACACTGCCGCCGTCTCAAAACGTGACGCGGCCGAGCACCCGCAGGCCGTCGCCCTGCGGCTCGACGACCACGGCCTCGCCTTCGCGCGGCGAGATGCCGGTCAACGCCACGATGTCTTCCAGGTGGGTGACCATGACCAGATTGTCGGAGCCGGAATAGGCGCGGATTTCCTTCATGATCGCGGCGACCTGCTCTGCCTTCTGCGCATCGCCGCCCTTCAGCAGGTCGAGCGGCGCAAAGGGTTCTGGTTCGGCCTCGAAGGCGATGCGCGCGGTGTCGAGGCAGCGGCAATAGCGGCTGGACAGCACGCGCTCGATGGGAGCGGCGCGCGCGGCGAACAAAGCGCCGATCTTGCTCGCCTGTTGCTTGCCGCGCGCCGAGAGATTGACCTGGGTGGCGCAGCTGTCGATGTCGAAATTGGCTGGATCGATGGTGCCGGTGACCATGGCATGGCGAAGCAGCACGACATGGCCGCCGTCACGCAGCAGTGCCCAGCCGGCATCCGTGGCGTGGGCAGTGAAAGGAATGACGAGCAGAAACAACGCCAAGGCAAATCGAATCATCGCAACCTTCCAGGGGCGTGGCATCACGCGCCGGTCATTCGCATATAGGGATCGGAAAGCCGGCACAAAGACAAGCAAAGCACCTGTGGCCCCCGTCGCCTCACTTTTTGGCGATCTGCTTCTTCACCAGGTCGATCTTCTGGTCGGTAAGCGGGATAGGCATGGTGTAGCCGGCTTCGGTAAAGCCCTGCTTGGCGTTCTCGAAGAATTCGATCGCCTTGAGATATTCCGGTTTGCCGCCGCCATAGCCGGCGCGGTTCCAGTGGATGTCGCCGAGATTGTTCTGTTCGAACGCCCATTGCATGGGCTGGCTTTCCCTGGTGAACACTTTCAGCGTCGCCGTGAAGGCCGCTTCCGCATCGTCGAGATATTTGCCGGTGCGCTGGATGTTCCCGAGGTTGAGCAGGCTCATGCCGATGCCGTTCTGGGCATTGGCCCAGTCGACGGGTGCCGTTTCCATGGTGAGAATTTCAAGCGCGGCCCGCCGCGCGGCGATCGAATCCTGCAAGGTCTTGGGATCGGCATTGCTCATGCTCAGCCAGTGCAGCGTCGATCCGATGCCGGCCTGGGTCAGCGCCCACTGCCGAGGGTTCGTCTCGCGCTTGTACTCGCGCAACGCATCGCGGTAGGCGTCGACCGCCTGGCTGTAGTGCTCGGGTTTTTCCGTCACGCCGCCAAGAAGCTGCAGCGTGTTGCCGAGATTGTAGTAGCTCATGGCCCAGTCGAGAGGGAATTTCCGCCTGACATAGACTTGCCGGGCTGCCTGGAACGCTGCTGCCGACTGCTCGAGCTTGGCTGCGTCGCGGGTGCGCTGGCCAAGCGTCTGATAGATCGAGCCGAGATTGTTCTGGGCTGACGCCCAGTCCATCGGGAACCTTTGCCGGGTAAATACCGTCAGTGCGTCGTCATAAGCTTCCGCCGCCTCTTCGAGCGTGCCGGTTCCCATGTCGAAGCGGGCGACGCCGCTCAGCGCATTGCCGAGGTTGAGGCGGCTGGTGGCCCACGAGACCGGGAAGGTTTCACGGGTTCGCACTTCGAGCGCGGCGCGGAAAGCATCCGCTGCCTCGTTGATCTTGGCCTTGTCGTTGAGCTGGATGCCAAGCGTCACAAGCGTGTTGCCGAGATTGTTCTCGACCATCGCCCATTCCACGGGTGTCTTTTGACGCGTGTATTCCTCAAGCGCCAGCCGATAGGCTGCTTCCGCCTGGCTGAGATGCTCGCCGGCGGGTTCGCGCTCGGAGAGCGCATAGAGCGCGAGGCCGAGATTGTTCTGCGACGAGGCCCAGTCGAGCGGTACCTTGTCGCGCGGGCGCTTCTCCAGTGTGGCACGCATCGCCGCAACCGCTTCGTTCAGCCGCTTCGGGTCGCTTTCGCGCTCGCCGATCTTCAGCAGCACATTGGCCAAATTGTTCTGCGCGGCGGCCCAGTTGAGATCGTCCTTCACGCGATCGAACACCACAAGCGAATCGCGGAAGATCCGCGCTGCCTCTTCGAGGCGCGCGGTCTCGGTCTCGCGCTCGCCGATGGTCTGCAGCACCACCGCCATGTTGTTGCGAGTGATCGCCCAGTCGCGATTCTGTTCGCCATTGGGGATGAAGTTCAGGATGACGCGATAGGCCTCGATGGAATGCTGCAGCGCATCGAGGTCGCCGGTGGCGTACCCATAGGCGTTGAGCGCTTCCGCTTGCTGGTTCTTGTAGTTCCAGCGCAGCTTGTCGTCCCATTTCTGCGCCAGCGAAAACGCCTTGGCGTAATCGCCGGCGGCGGATTTGTAGTCGAAGACCAGTGCCGAGGCGTCGGCGCGCCTAGCATAGATCGCAGCGTCGGCAAGGCGCTTCTGCTTTACGAGATCCTCGGCCTCGTCGACCGCATCGCTGGTCCGCTCGACCCGGCCGACCGCGTCGTCGAGGAACTTGCGCGCCGTCACGATCGCGCCCTGGCCGATGGCCTTGTCGGCGGAGGCGACCAGGCGCTTGATCTCCGGATCGTCGGTGCGCAGCGCGGCGCGCTCGGACATCATCTTCTTCAGGCGCTCTGCCTGCGCGTCGAGCACTTTCTGCAGGTCGGTCGGATCCTCGGGGATCTTCTCCGTGCCAAGCGCCCTCAGCACACCATAGAGTGCATCGAGCGGCACATTTTCCTGCAGCGAGGCCAGTTCTACTTGGGTACGCTTCGGGTCGGGCAGGTCGGATATGGTCAAAAGCAACTGCCGCCGTTCGCCGGTGATCAGTCCGTCGTCGCCGGTCGGTTCCGGCGGCGCCACGCCGAAATAGAGCAGCCGGCGCAAGCTTTCATTGACCCAGGGGCGCTGCCTTGCCTTGGTGTCGAGATAGACCTCCTCGGTCACCATGCGCATGACCGAGCCGAACTCGGTGCCCTTCATCGCGGCGAGATGGCGCAGCAGCGCTGCCGCGTAGGGGCTGTTTTCGCCAGCAGCGCCATCCAGCGCCGGGCGGCCGGGTTCGGCAGCGAAGCCGACCACCGTGCCGAGGCTGGCGTCGGCCGCCGGCGCGTTGCCGAGCGGCTTGGCGCCACGCACCGGCTCCAGTCCGCCAGCGCCAATCGGCTCGGCGGAGGCGGTCGGCGCCCGCCGGACCATGGCGTTGGCCGGGAACGGGTTGGTGCGGCAGGCATCGAGCAGCACGATCGTGACCGGCACGGTCTTTTTCAACGCGTCCATGACCGCCGATATCGGCACCAGCGCCTGGTCGGCATCTGCGAGCGACGACACGTCCGCATCGACCGGAACCAGGTAGTTCTCGCCGCCGGCCTCGATGCCGTGACCGGAATAATAGATGAGGGCGACGTCGGCACCCTCGGCATCTTCCGCAAAACGCTCGAGGTCGCGCTTGAGTTTGGCGGCATCGCGATCGCTGACGTTGCGGGCGTCGAAGCCGAGATCGGTCAGCATCTTGGCCATGTCGCGGGCATCGTTGGCTGGATTGGGGAGGGCGGCGATGTGTTCGTATTGCGACTGGCCGATGATCAGCGCCACGCCCTTGAGGCTTTTGGTCTCGGCAAGTGCAAGCGTGGTAGCGGCAAGGCAGAACAGCGCGACGACGAAAGCTGTCCGCCACACCTGCGCAAAAAGATTACGCTTCGAGATTTCGACAAAGCCCATTTGTCGCCCGCGTCCGCCCTGATACTCCAACCCTGTATAACGCTGTCAGTGTATAACGCTGTCAGTCCACCGTGATCAAATTTGGGCGCGATTGCGCCACCGGCCTTGCTCGCCTATCCCTGAAAAATGTCTCCGCTTACCGAAACCGTGCTTTTTGTCTTTAGCCTCGTGGCGCTCGGCTATTTCGCCGGGCTCACGGGCTATCTCAGACCGGCGAGCGGCGAGGGGATAGCCGATTTCGCCATCTCGGTGGCGATGCCGCTGCTTTTGTTCCAGACGATGGTGAACGCCGATTTCCACGGCGTGGCGCCATGGCCGCTGTGGGGCGCCTACTTCACCGCCGTGGCGATCACCTGGGCGGCGGGCCATGTCGTCACCACACGGGTTTTCGGGCGCGATGCACGCGCTGGTGTCGTCGGAGGCGTGTCATCAGCCTATTCCAATGTCGTGCTGCTCGGTGCTCCCTTCATTCTCGGCATATTCGGCCCGAGCGGCTTCGAAGTGCTGTCACTGCTGGTTTCCGTTCATTTGCCTGTGATGATGATGGCATCGATCGTGCTGTTCGAGATGTTCGGCCGCGGCGGTGGCGAGCATGTGCATCCGCTGCGGGTGCTGCGCAGTTTCCTGCGGCGGTTGTTCATCAACCCGCTGATCATCGGCATTCTCCTGGGGCTGGCATGGCGGCTGAGCGGCGTGCCGCTGCCCGACCTCGTCATGCGGCTGGTCGATGCGCTGGCCGACACGGCAGGGCCGGTGGCGCTGTTCGCCATGGGGCTCAGCCTGCGCCGCTTCGGCATATCCGGCAATGTCCGACCGGCGCTGGCGCTTTCGGTGTTGAAGCTGTTCCTGATGCCGGCGTTGGTGCTTGCTTTGGTCTGGTTGCTCGGGCTGCCGCCGTTGACGGCCAAGGTCGCTGTCGTGGTTGCCGCCTTGCCGTCCGGCATCAATTCCTATCTCATCGCCGTTCAGTTCAACACCGGCCAGGCGCTGGCGTCGAACCAGATGACCATCGCCACGGCCTGCGCCGCTGTCACCACGGCTTTCTGGCTGACGGTTGTCTTGCACGTTTTCGGGTAGCTCTCGTCTCGCGCTGGCCCAAGCCCTATATGCCATCTTGCGATTGCTTGCGGGCCTTGCCCTAGGTAAAGAGCAGTGGCTCCGGCGTGCCGGCTTTTCCAGAGGCGTGGCGCCCGCTCACCGAAGAATTCACAGGCCGGCCCGTCAGTGCGCCGAACGGAGGATAGACCATGCTTCAGAAAACCAGCCATTTCATGCGGCAGGCCAATCTCATCAACGGCGAATGGGTGCAGGCCGACAGCGGCCAGACGGTCGACGTCAACAACCCGGCCACCGGCCTCAAGATCGGCACCGTGCCGAAGTCGGGCAAGGCCGAGACCCGCCGCGCCATCGAAGCCGCCAGCGAAGCTTTCAAGAGCTGGCGCAAGACGACCGCGCTCGAGCGCTCGAAGCTGCTGCGCAAGCTGCATGACGCGATGATGGATAACCAGGATGTGCTGGCCGAATTGCTGACCATCGAGCAGGGCAAGTCGTTGTTCGAATCGAAGGGCGAGATCGGTTCGGCCGCGGCCTACATATTGTGGTTCGCCGAGGAAGGCCGCCGCACCTATGGCGACGTCGTGCCGTCGCCGTGGGCGGACCGCCGCATCCTGGTGACCAAGGAACCGGTCGGCGTCATTGCCGCCATTACGCCGTGGAATTTCCCGTCCTCGATGCTGGCCCGCAAGCTTGGCCCGGCCCTTGCCGCCGGCTGCACCGCGGTCGTCAAGCCGGCCTCGCAGACGCCGTATTCGGGTCTGGCCTGGGGTGCGTTGGCCGAGGAAGTCGGCTTCCCCAAGGGCGTCGTCAACATCCTGACCGGTTCGGCCAGCGAGATCGGCGACGAGATCTGCGCCAACCCGCTGGTATCGAAGATCACCTTCACCGGTTCGACCGAGGTCGGCAAGCTTCTCATCCAGAAGTCGTCGGTGACCGTCAAGAAGGTGTCGATGGAACTGGGCGGCAACGCGCCGTTCATCGTCTTCGATGATGCCGACATCGAGCGTGCGGTCGCCGGCGCGATCACCGCCAAGTACCGCAACTCCGGCCAGACCTGCGTCTGCACCAACCGCTTCCTGGTTCAGGCCGGCGTCTACGACAAGTTCGTCGAGAAGCTCGCCGCCGCCAGCAACGGGCTGAAGGTCGGTTCCGGCCTCGAAGAGGGTGTGCAGCAGGGCCCGCTGATCGACGAGAAGGCGGTCGAGAAGGTCGAGGAACTGATCGCCGACGCCACATCGAAGGGCGGCAAGGTCGTCGCCGGCGGCAAGCGCCATGCGCTGGGCGGCTCGTTCTTCCAGCCGACCGTCATCGCCAACGCCACGCCCAAGATGCGCTTCATGAAGGAAGAGATCTTCGGGCCGGTAGCACCCGTGTTCAAGTTCGAGACCGAGGAAGAGGCCGTCGCGCTCGCCAACGACACCGAATTCGGCCTTGCCTGCTACTTCTACACCGGCGATCTCGGCCGTGCCTTCCGGGTTATGGAAGGGCTGAAATACGGCATGGTCGGCGTTAATGAGGGCCTGATCACGACGCCGGAAGCGCCGTTCGGCGGCGTCAAGGAATCCGGCCTCGGCAAGGAAGGCGGGCATCAGGGCATCGAGGATTACCTCGATACCAAATATGTCTGCATCGGCGGCCTCGGCCTCTGATAGACTGCTCTGAGACGGGCGGGTCGGTGACCTGCCCACCTGGGCTTAAGAAAACCAGCCGAAGCCCTCTGGATCAATTTGGCATTTGCGGGCATGGCGATGAAAGACGGCGAGGTTTTCGGTACGACGCAGGCGGGCGAACCGGTGCGCCGCTTTACGATCAGGGGTGGCGGTCTCACCGCCAACATCATCGGACTCGGCGCCGTCATCCAGGATTTGCGGCTGACCGGGCATGATGCACCGCTGGTGCTCGGCTACAACACCCTGGAAGCCTATGAGGCCGACAACGCCTTTTTCGGCGCGGTTGTCGGCCGCTATGCCAACCGCATCCGCGACGGCCGCTTCACCATCGGCGGCAACCGCTACCAGACCGAGCAGAATTTCCTCGACAAGCACACGCTGCATGGCGGCTCGCAAGGTTATGCGCGCCGCTCGTGGGCGGTTTCGCTGCATGGCAGGGACTTCGTTACGCTGACGCTACATGATCCCGACGGCGCGATGGGCTTTCCCGGCGCGCTCGATGTCACCTGCACCTACCGGCTGAAGATCCCCGGCACGCTCAGCGTCGAGCTGACGGCGACCTGCGAGGAGCCGACATTGTGCAATCTCACCCAGCATTCCTACTTCAACCTGGATGATGGCGGTGCCGGCGACGTTCTCGACCACAGGATGATGCTGAACGCCGGCGCCTATCTGCCTGTCGACAGCGATATGATTCCAACCGGCGTGGTCAAGCCGGTCGACGGCACGCCCTTCGATTTCCGCCAGGCACGGCCGCTACGCATGGAGACCGAGGGCGAACAGCTGCCTTATGACCAGAATTTCTGCCTCGGCGCGACGCGCGGGCCGCTGCGGCAGGCATCATGGACGCAAGGGGCGAGTTCCGGCGTCGAGATGGAAGTCTGGACCACGGAACCAGGCGTCCAGCTCTATACCGGCCAGTATGTGACGCCGCGCACGGGCCTGGAAGGGCGGGACTACAAGGCCTTTTCCGGCTTCTGCCTCGAGCCGCAGATATGGCCGGATGCGCCGAACCGGCCGTATTTCCCGCAGGCCACGCTGTGGCCAGGCGCTATTTATCACCACGTGACGGAATATCGTTTCCGTCTGCCCTAAGATCAGCAGACCTCAGCCGTCGAAGGCCGCTCTTAGTGTTCCGAACGGCGCCAGCGCGCCGCGCACCTGCACCACCGCGGCGGCGACGCGGTGGCCGCGGCGCGCGGCTTCCACTGGCTCATGGCCGGCAAGGCGCGCCGCAAGATAGCCGCCGTTGAAGGAATCGCCGGCTCCGGTCGTGTCGACAGGTGCCGCGACATGGATCGCCGGTACGTCGTGCCGTGTCCCTTTACCGGCAATCAGCGCCGGCGCCTCGCCGTTTTTGACGACTACCTCATCGACCAATTTGCCGAGACGGTCCGCGGTCGCTCGCGGGGTTTCGTCACCGAACAGCATCTGCTCGTCGGGGAAGGTCGGCAATGCGATGTCGGTGGCGGCAAGGGCTTCGACGATCGCAGCCTGCGCGTCCTCGCGGTGGCGCCAGAGCCGTGGCCGATAGTTGGGGTCGAAGGCGATCAGCGAGCCTGCCGCCCGCGCCTTGGCAATGGCCGCCAGCAATGTGGCGCGCGCGGCATCGTCCAGAATTGCCAAAGTGATTCCGGAAAAGTACACAAGAGACTGATTTTCAAGGTTTTTTGAAAGGGCTTTGGGGTCCGAAGCAAGCTGCCGGGCAGCGGCGTCGCTGCGCCAATAGGTGAAGGAGCGCTCGGCGCCGGTCAGCGTGATCGCGTAGAGGCCGGGCCGTGCGCCGGGTATGACCGGGCTGGAGCCGATGCCGATACCGTTTTCGGCGAAGAACCCGATCTGACCTTGCGAGAAGGGATCGTCGCCGAAGGCCGAGACATAGGTTGCCGGCCGGTCACCGCTCAGCGCATGCAGCGCCCACAGCGTGTTGAATGTGTCGCCGGCAAAACCCATGCGCCAGTTCGGACCCGTCTGACCCGACAGTTCGAGCATGCATTCGCCGATCGAAGCGACACCGTTTCCAGCCATCCAGAATCCTCCAGTGATTTCGGTGCTGTAGCTTTTTGCCACCGGCAGCGCCATGCTTGGCAAGCAGGCTTTTTTGCGCCACAGCGTTTTCCCACAGCCGACGGGATGCGATCCGCCCGGCAAACGTTGTCTGCAGAAGAGGAACCGGTTTGGCATCGTTATGGCGTTATCTCTTGGCGGGTCTTGGTCTGGCTGCCTTGCTGGTCAGCATCCTGGCGGTCGTCTACCTGACCGCGCCGCACTCGGCGCTGCCCGCCGGCCCGGATGTGTCGCGCACGAGGAACAGCGACAACGGGCTGTTCACGGCGAGTTTTTCGCCGGAGCGGGGCGTCGTACGGCAGGGCGAACTGGAATCCTGGCTGCTGACCCTGAAGACCAAGGCCGGCGCGCCGGTGGAAGGGGCCGCGATCGCGATCTCCGGAGGCATGCCGCTGCACAATCACGGCCTGCCGACCAGCCCGCAAGCGACCGACTATCTCGGCGACGGGCGCTACCGGATCGAAGGGGTCAAGTTCACCATGAGCGGCTGGTGGCAGTTGCATTTCGCCATATCGGCCACCGCCGGTTCCGACACGGTGCTGTTCAACGTGGTGCTGTGAGCGATCGATGAGGCGCCTTTCTTATTTTCTGGCGCTGATGGTGGCCGTTGTCCTCGCCGGCTACGGCAAGCCGGATTTTTCCGACGCGGAGAAGAAGACGATCGCTTCGCTGGCGCTAAACACATTGCCGCCACTGAAGCCCGACACGACGAACCGATTTGCCGATGTGCCGGCGGCAGCCGCGCTCGGCTCGACGCTGTTCTTCGATCTCGGCATGAGCCGTGACGGCACGGTCTCCTGCTCGACGTGCCACAAGATCGACCGCCAGTTCCAGGACGACCTGCCGCAAGCCGTCGGTGTCGGCCGCACCAACCGGCGCACCATGCCGCTGGCCGGCGTGGCGCGCGATCCCTGGTTCTTCTGGGACGGCCGCCGCGACAGTCTTTGGGCGCAAGCGCTGACACCACTTGAAAACCCGCTGGAGCAAGCGGGAAACCGCGCCGCCTACGCCCATTACATCAAGGCGCGCTTCGGCGAGCGCTATGAGCGCATCTTCGGGCCTTTGCCCGATTTTTCCGGCATTCCGGCGAATGCCAGTCCGCTTGGCACCGATGCCGAAAAGGCCGCCTGGAGCGCGATGAGCGACACGCAGCGCGACGCGATCAACCGCGTCTTTTCCAATATCGGCAAAGCGATCGCCGCATTCGAGCGGTCGATCGAGCCGGCACAGACGCGCTTCGACCGCTTTGCACTGGACCTTGCCACCGGCGCAGAGCCGAAGGGCGATGCCGTCTTTTCCCGGGAGGAAATCCTCGGGCTAAAACTGTTCATGGGCAAGGCCAATTGCGTGACCTGCCACGACGGCCCGCGCTTCACCGACAACGGTTTTCACAACACTGGCGTGCCGCCCGTAACGGGCCTGCCGCCGGATCGCGGCCGCGTCGACGCGGTGACACAGGTCGAGGCGGATCCGTTCAATTGCTTCGGCGCCTATCGCGACGGCGATGCCGGCGCCTGCGGCGAGCTGCGCTTCATGGTCAAGGATGCGCCGCAACTGGTTCGCGCCTACAAGACGCCGTCGCTGCGCGGCGCTGCAACGCGACCGCCCTACATGCATGCCGGGCAATTCTCGTCGCTCGACGAAGTGGTGGCGCACTATGCCAAGGCCGCGCCCAGTATGCAGGGGATATCCGAGATTCACCCGCTGGAGCTGTCCGACCGTGAACGCGCGGCGCTGGTGGCTTTCCTGAAGACGCTGTCGGAGTAAAGCTGCCGACGAAAGATGGTTGCGCTAGTGGATGACGAAGGTGGAGGGGCTTCGGCCAATCCCGGGGCTCTACCTGTCCTTCACCGTTTCCATCGCCACGAAGGTCGAGGTCTGGGCGACATGGGGTAGGGCCGAGATGCGCTCTCCGAGAACGCGGCGATAGGCGGCGATGTCCTTCGTGCGGACCTTCAGCAGATAGTCGAAGCTCGATGCCATCATATGACACTGCTCGATCTCGGCTACACCCTGCACCGACCGGTTGAAGGCGTCGAGCGCCGCGGAGCGGGTGTCGGACAGTTTCACCTGGACGAAGGCGACATGGCCTTCACCCATGCGCTCGCGGTCGATGATCGCCTGGTAGCCCCTGATATAGCCGTCCTTCTCCAGCCGCTTCACCCGTGCCTGCACCGGCGTTTTGGACAGACCGACCTTTGCCGCCAGTTCGGACATGGAGAGCCGGCCATTGCTTGCCAGTGCCGACAGGATGTTCCTGTCGATGCGGTCCAATTGATCTTCTGTCATTAAAATGGCAGTCTGTTTGTTAGATTTTGACCGCGATGATAGATGAAATGACCTGCCATGTCGATTTCTTTGGACCGGCTGAAATTCCGCTCCTGTGCTAGCTTGCGCCATTCGGTCCGGTGACCGCCGGCCCGCTCCCCGATGCTCGCTCCGCAGGACCGCCATGCCGCTCGACACCATCCGCCAGCAGATCCGTGCCAACTACCTGCCCGACGAAGACGAGGCCGTGAAGCGGCTGGCCGAGGTGACGGGGCTTTCGGCGAAGGACCGCAAGGCGATCTCGGCCCGCGCGGCCGATCTGGTGCGCGCGGTGCGCGGCTCGTCCGATCCGCGGCTGATGGAAGTCTTTCTCTCCGCCTATGGCCTCTCCACCAAAGAGGGCGTGGCGCTGATGTGTCTGGCCGAGGCGCTGCTGCGCGTGCCGGACACCGAGACGATGGATGATCTCATCGCCGACAAGATCGCACCGCACGACTGGTCGTCGCATTCGGGCGGTTCGAGCTCCATCTTCGTCAACGCCTCGACCTGGGCGCTGATGCTGACCGGCCGCGTCCTCGATGAGGGCGAGGGCGGCATCGAAGGCACGCTACGCTCGATGGTGCGGCGGCTGGGCGAGCCGGTCATCCGCAAGGCGGTGGCGGCCGCGATGCGCGAAATGGGCGAACAGTTCGTGCTCGGCCGCACTATCGCCGAGGCGGTCAAGCGCGGCCGGCCGATGACGCAGAAGGGCTATCTCTATTCCTTCGACATGCTGGGCGAGGCGGCCCGCACCGAGGCCGACGCGCTGCGCTATCACAAGGCCTATGCCGACGCCATTTCCTCGCTCGACAGCGGTTCCAACGGCCCCGATATCCGGCAGAACCATGGCATCTCGGTCAAGCTGTCGGCGCTGCATCCGCGCTACGAGGTGGCGCAGAAGGAAGAGATGCTGCCGGTGATGGCCGAGCGGCTGCTGTCGCTGGCGCTGGCCGCACGGCATTCGCGTATGGGTCTCAACATCGACGCAGAGGAGGCCGACCGCCTCGATCTATCGCTCGACGTCATCGAGCGGGTGCTGGCCGAGCCGGAGCTCGCCGGCTGGAACGGCTTTGGCGTCGTCGTCCAGGCCTACGGGCCGCGTGCGGCCTTTGCCATCGACTGGCTCTACGCGCTGGCCAAGAAATACGACCGCAACATCATGGTGCGGCTGGTCAAGGGCGCCTATTGGGACACCGAGATCAAGCGGGCGCAGACGCTCGGGCTGCCGGGCTATCCCGTCTTCACCCGCAAGGCCAACACCGACGTCTCCTACATCGCCTGCGCGAAAAAACTGCTTGGCATGACGGACCGGATCTATCCGCAATTCGCCACCCACAATGCCCACACCGTCGCCGCCATCCTGTCGATGGCCGACAACCGCGACGCCTTCGAGTTCCAGCGCCTGCACGGCATGGGCGAGGCGCTGCACGAGACGGTGCGCCGGTCCGAACGCACGCGCTGCCGCATCTATGCGCCGGTCGGCGCGCATTCGGATTTGCTTGCCTATCTGGTTCGTCGTCTGCTGGAGAACGGCGCCAATTCCTCCTTCGTGCACCAACTGACCGACGAGGACGTCGAGCCGGAGGACATCGCGCGCGATCCGCTGGAAACCGTCGAGAGCCAGGGCCCTGCCGCCAATCCAGCGATTGCCCGGCCATCCCAGATTTTTGGGGCCGGCCGCCGCAACTCCAGGGGATTCGACATCACCGACACCGTGACGCTGGCGGCGATCGACAAGGCCAGGGCGGCCTTTGCCGGTTCCGACCGCTGGCATGCCAAGCCGATCACGCGCGCCGCCGGCTACGGCAAGCAGCGCCCGATCGTCAATCCGGCGAAGCCTGACGAAGTGGTCGGTACGGTTCACGAGGCCGCCGCCAAGCAAGTCGCGACCGCAGTGCGTATCGCGGTCGAGGCGCAGCCGGCCTGGGCCAGGCGGCCCGTGGCCGAGCGTGCCGTCATCCTCAACCGTGCCGCCGATCTCTATGAGGCGAATGCCGTCGAGTTTTTCGCGCTCGCCGCCCGCGAGGCCGGCAAGTCGCTGGCCGACGGTGTGGCGGAAGTGCGCGAGGCCGTGGACTTCCTGCGCTACTACGCGGCCGAGGCGGCCAATGCCGAGCCGGGCACGCAGGCGCGTGGCGCCATCGTCTGCATTTCGCCGTGGAATTTCCCGCTTGCCATCTTCACCGGCCAGATCGCGGCAGCGCTGGTCACCGGCAATTCGGTGATCGCCAAGCCGGCCGAGCAGACGCCGCTGATCGCCTTCCGCGCCGTCGAACTGCTGCGCGAGGCCGGCGTGCCGGAAGACGTGATCCAGTTGCTGCCCGGCGACGGCCCATCGGTCGGCGGGCCGCTGACTGCTGATCCACGCATCGCCGGCGTCTGCTTCACCGGTTCGACCGAGGTCGCCAAGCTGATCGAGAAACAGCTGGCCGAGACCGCCGCGCCCGACGCCATGCTGATCGCCGAAACCGGCGGCCTCAACGCCATGATCGTGGATTCCACCGCGCTGCCCGAGCAGGCGGTGCGCGACATCCTGGCCTCGGCCTTCCAGAGTGCCGGCCAGCGCTGCTCGGCGCTGCGCGTGCTCTATGTGCAGAAGGACGTCGAGAAGAAGATGCTGGAGATGCTGAAGGGCGCGATGGAAGCGCTCAACATCGGCGATCCCTGGCGGATCTCGACCGATGTTGGCCCGGTCATCGACGACGAGGCGCAGGCTTCGATCCGCGATTATTGCACCACGATGGGCCTGCAGGGCCGCCTGATCGCTAAGCTCGAGGCGCCGAAAGACGGGCGCTTCGTCGCGCCGCATGTCTTCCGGGTCAAGGGCATCGAGGACATGGAGCGCGAGGTGTTCGGCCCGGTGCTGCATGTCGCCAGTTTCGACGCCGACGAGATCGACGCGGTGATCGCCGCCATCAACCGCAAGGGCTATGGCCTAACGTTCGGCCTGCACACCCGTATAGAAGGCCGCGTGCAGCATTTCGTCGACGGCATCCATGCCGGCAACATCTACGTCAACCGCAACCAGATCGGCGCCGTCGTCGGCTCGCAGCCGTTTGGCGGCGAGGGGCTGTCGGGCACCGGGCCGAAGGCCGGCGGACCGCACTATCTCCGGCGCTTCCGCAAGGGGCCGGAAGCCGGCACCGAAGTTGGCGAGGGCCACAAGGTGACGGCGACCGAACTGGCCGACAACCTGCCCGATCCGACACTCGGCGGCTGGTCGACGCGGCCTGATCGCATCGCCATCCTGAGGAAGCATCTGCGCGGCAAGGGCGCGGCCGCCATTGGAGCCGCTGCCGGTATCGACTTCGGCCAAGTCGACCTTCCCGGGCCGACCGGCGAGGCTAACACGCTATCGCTGTCGCCGCGCGGACGCGTGCTGTGCCTCGGTCCCGACGCCGATACGCTGCTTGCCCAGACGATCCAGGCGCTTGCCGCCGGCAATGCGGTCCTGGCCGTGGCGCCGGGCGCACCGGCCGCACTCTCGGCTTTGACCGGCAAGGGATTGCCGCTGGCCGCGATCGACGGCCGGCCCGATCCAGTCGAGGCGCGCTCGCTGCGCGTCGATGTCGTCGCTTTTTCGGGTACGGCTGAAGCGACGCGTATCGTGCGCAAGGTCATTGCCGACAGGGCTGGTCCGATCGTGCCGCTGGTCAGCGAGGTGCTCAATCCGGCGGTTTATGCGCATGAGCGGGCCGTCTGCGTCGACACGACGGCGGCGGGCGGCAATGCGAGCCTGCTCGCCGCGGCTTAGGAGGAAGGCTTTTCCCTTGCCATCGGCTTCGGGTCCCTTGTCATCGGCTTGGGGCCGGTGCAAAGGGCAAGAGCCCGAAAACCTGGGCATCAATCGGGGCAAGCCGCGCATGCCAAGCACGACAATGCTATTCGAGCTTCCTCGAGTAGGCGTTATCATCACTTGTCACAATTATTGCGCCTATGTCGGGGATGCGATCCGCTCGGTGTTGGCGCAGACCTATCAGAAATGGGACTGCGTCATCGTTGACGATGCCTCGACGGATGGTTCGGCCGAACATGTGCGCCAGCTTCTCGAAACGATAGGCGACCCTCGCCTGCGTCTGCTGGTGCGGCCGCAAAATGGCGGCCAGATTGCAGCGTTCCGTGACGGTTTTGCCGCCGGCGATCAGCCATTCGTGGCGTTCCTCGATGCCGATGATGTCTGGCTGCCGAATTTTCTCGCCGCGCACCTGTCGGCTCATCTGAACTTGGTACACCCGGCATCTCTGTCGAGTTCCGACGTCCTTGTGGTCGATCGCGATCGCGTCGTCCTTGGTGGCACCTACGTTATGATGCGCAAGCCACGTTCGGAGATGGACCCACGCGGTGTCGCCGTGCCGCCCACCAGTCGGCTCGGCGAAATAGCCGCAGGCATCGGCTATTCCACGGAACACGCGATCACCTACTTCGGACCCCGAACCTATGGTTGGCTATGGGCGCCGACATCCTCGATGGTTTTCCGACGCGGAGCGCTGGAACCGGTTCTGGCCTTCCCGTTCCAGTCCCGCATGAGCACCGACTATCTTACGGCGACCTGCGCGCATTTGGCGGCCGGCAGCTTGCTCCTGTCCGAATGTCTGGGCCTCTACCGGCTGCACGGGGCCAACGCCTCCACCAACGATGCCTACGCGGGTGGACATGTCCAGCAGACGCCGGCGCATAACGCCAGCCACATCAAGCTGGGCGCCGAAGTCCTGGACTATGTCCTGGCCGATGCCGAACGCCTCGACTCGATACACGGCAAGGGCTTCGTGTCAGAGGTGCTTGCCCATCATCTAAGGCGATTTGGCAGGCTGTTTGACGATCCACGCATAGCGCCCTTTCTCAGCCCAAGAAACCGTTGGCGATGGTGGCGCAAGAGTGCCGTCCGGCATCTGCGGCGCTTGTTCGGCCAAGCCTAAAAGTTGGTGTCGTGGTCGCTGGGACCTACGCCTCTTCCGGGGCGCAACCGAAAATGCAGCGACGGCACTTCGCCGCCTTGATGTAGCAGGACGAGACTTCAGGCGGCTTGCACGACGTTTCCATCGTCAGGCACCCTCGACGACGGAAAAGCCCTCGAATTGCGGGTGACCGAGATAGTGGACTTTCGTGGTGCCGACATTCCTGTGCGCGGCACGGAAGTTCTCCGACTTGGTCCAGGCGACGAAATCGTCGTGGCTCGCCCACACCGTGTGCGAGGCGAACAGCGTGTAGCCTTCGGTCTCGTTGACCGGGCCGCGCAGCAGATGGAATTCGCGGAAGCCTTTCATCTCGGCAAGGCTGGAATCGCGGTTCTTCCAGACGGCTTCGAAATCGGCCTCCGAGCCGGCCTGCACCTTGAAGCGGTTCATGGCGATGTACATGGGGTTCCTTTCATGCGGACGTTGATGGTTGGCGCGGCGGCAGTTCGTTCCGGGCGTATTCAAAATGGGCCGATTTCAGCCTCGAACTCCAAACTCGAGCTTGCGGCCTGAGGCGGAATTGGAGGGAAGGGCGCGGCCTTGCGCACGATGCCGAGGGCGGTCTGATCGAAGTTGGGCGATCCTGAGCTTTGCAGGATGCGCAGTTCATCGATGCCGCCTCGGCTGCCGATGACGAACGTCACCACGGCGTTGTTGCGTGCGGTCAGTTGCACCGAAGGCGGGACGCTGCGGTTGACACGGCTAAGCTTTCTGATGACGTCACTGCGATAGCTGAATTCCGCGTCGCTGCCTGCTTCCTTCTGCTTTTTACCCTTGCTGGCCGCCTGCGCCAGTTCATCCCGGCCATCCGCCGTGCCGCGCTTCTCGTCCGCTGTTTTTGAAGGGGCGGCAGCCGGGGTTGGCCTGGCGCTGGGGATTGGCGGTTGGTCTGGAACGGCGACAGGCATTTCGACGGTTTCGGCCTGGACGCCTGGCTGTGCCGGCGTTTCCGTCTTGGCAGTCATATTCTCAGCGGCGACGCTCTGGTTATCAGGGCGCGGCGTTGCCGCCACCAGTATGTCCGGCGTGGCCACAGACTGTTTGGCTGGTTCCGGCGAGGGCTCCGATGCCTGCTTCGCCGCGTCCCGGACAGGCTCGGGAGCATGCTTCACGGTTTCTTGCTCAGGCTGCAAAGGTTTTGTGGGCGGTACCGGCTTGGCTGCCCTTGGGGGTTCTGACTTGGCCGGCGGCGGGCTCGGCACCAGCTTGACATTCACTGCCGCCGGATCCTTGTCCAGTGCGCTGCCGGCTATCTTGTCTCCGACCTGATCGCTGCCTTCCGGCTGCACCGCATCCTTGGAATCGAACGATCCCGAGGATGAAATCAGAAAAGCCGCCGCCACGGCGGCATGGAGCAGGCCGGAGGTGACGATTGCCGTCGCCCACTTGCCGGCGCCAGCAGTCGGCCCCACCAACGCAAGCGGTTCGATTGGTTTTATAGCCAGCTCGGCGCTGGCGTCGGGGAGCGGGCTGATGTCCTGCATGTCTCGCGACGAGACCTGCAGCGACCTGAGCAGAATTGTCAAATCAAGTTCGTTCGCTGACGGCGGCTGCTGGTCATAGGCAGCCATCGGCCAGGCCACAGTGTTTCGCGTGAATGCGGGATGCAGTCCCAACGCCGTTCTCAGACGCCGAACGCGATGCCGGTCTTGGTGCCTGTCTTCAGCTTGCGCATGCAGGCGTTCGGTTCGACGCCGGTGCCGGCGCATTCCGTTGCGCTGTTGATCAGCACGCGGCTGATCTTGGCGCAGTCGGTGCCGGCGAGATCGAAACGCGTCACCTTGGTTTTGCCGGCCGGCAGATCCTTGAAGTCGAGCACGGTCAGCCGGTCGACGACACCGGCCTCGTTGAACAGCGCGATCTCGAACGCCGCCTTGGAGAGGTCGGCGCCGAGACTGTTGTTGACCAGGAAGGTCAGCCGGCAGCCCTTGTCGGAAGGCTGCGCGGCGTTGAGTTCGAGGGTGAGCGCGGGAACCGGCGCGGGCTCTTCAGCCCACGCCGGAGCCGTCGCAAGCGACATCGCCAGCATCGAGGTCAGCAGACGAAGGGATGTCGTCAAGCTCGTCATGGTCATCAGCCTCCAAAGCGCATGGTTGCCGCCAGCTTCAAGGTTACGCCGGGCTCGTAGACGGCGACTGTCGTGCTGCCGTTGAGCGGGTTGACGTATTTGACATCGAACAGATTGTCGGCGCGGAAATCGACTTTGAGATTGTCGGTGGCCTGGTAGCTGGCGAAGGCATTGACCAGCGTATAGTCCTCGGCCACCGCATTGCCCTTCGGCTTGCCATTGTACTGCACTTCGCCGCCGACGGTTAGCCTGTCTTCCAGGAAGCGCAGCCCGAGCTGCGCCGTCACCTGCGAGGAGGGGATGGTGGCGAGGTCCGCCCGGTCGCCTTCATACGATATGGTATAGCCGTTGGTGATCGAGGCAGAGAGACCTGCATAACCCCATGCCGCGTCGTATACGCTTTCCAATTCGAAGCCGTTGATCTTTGCCTTGGCGAAGTTCTGGTACTGGAAGCAGATCGGGATGCCCGGCCCAAACGGGCAGCCGCTGGTCGGGTCGAACGGCGACAGCGTCACGCCATCGACATAGTCGTCGACGTCGTTGTTGAAATAGGCCGCCTTGAGATGGAACGCGTCGCCGGTCTCAAGGATGTCATTCTGCTTGTAGTTGATGCCGAATTCGGTGGTCTTGCCTGTCTCGGGCCGCAGATTGGGGTTGGGCAGGAAAGGAAAGCTGACGCCGGCCGGATGATTGCCGCTGATCAGCGTCTCCGTGATCGATGGCGAGCGATAGCCTTCCGCATAGGTGCCATAGAACTGAAGGCCTGCAAGCCCGGCGGATTCAAACGGCGAGACACCGACGGTAATGCGCGGCGATACCCTGTCGCCGGAAATGTCGTGGGTATCGTCCTTCAGGCTGTAGCTGTCGTAGCGCAGGCCGCCGATCACCTCGAGCCACTCCCAGGTGAGCTTGTCCTGGACATAGGCGCCGGACACGTTGCGCTTGCCCGAAGGCGTATAGAAGCTGTCGCCGCCGGCAGCGCCGCCGGTCTTGACGTTGTCGCCGACCCAGTCGCCGCCATAGGTCAGTTCATGGGCGACGCCGCCCGTTTCGAACCGGGACGTATTCCAGATGTCGATGCCGGTCGTGCCGACGTCAAATGTCGACTGCGATCCTGCCGGGAGAACCACGGGCAGGCCGGTGACCGGATCGAAGCGGTTTTGCGGAACGAGGCTGGTCAGATCGAGATTGGTCCTGTTGTATGAGGTGTTGATGTGGAGATCGAGCCAGCTCTTGTCCTCATCCGTGATGTTGTAGCGGGCCGTGAAGGTGTTCGACTTCAGGTCGACATCGTTGACCGGCACGCCGCCGCTGGTTTCGTCCCAACTGTCGTTGGAACCGACCCAGCCGAGCTTCAATTCGCTGTTGTCAGTCGGACGGAGGGTGGTCTTGAGCAGGCCGCTCAGCACGTCGAAGCCGGTGCCGTTGACGGTATCGCCGCCGCCATCCTTGTAGTTGTCGTAGTTGCGGTAGACGATATTGCCGAGCGCATCCCAGTTCTCGTTGAAACGATAGGCGCCGGAGGCACTGGTGGTCCAGCCCTTGCCATTGCTCTCATAGCGCCCGGTTACCGAAGCGCCCCATGTCTCCTCCGGCTTGAGGAAGTCCACGGCATCCTTGGTGTCGAAGAAGACGACGCCGCCGATGGCGCCCGAGCCGTAGGTGTTGGCGACGGGACCACGGATCACGTCGACGGATTTGACGAGCTCCGGGTCGATGTAGAAGGTCGACTGGGTGCCGTGGTCCGAACGCTGGAAATCCTGCCGCGCGCCATCGACGATGACCGCGACGCGGCCGAAATCCTGCAGGCCGCGTATGTTGATGCTGGTGCTGACGCGCCTGGCGTCGGCCTGTGTCGCAACACCGGGAACACCGAGCAGCATCTCGTTCGGCGTCGTCGCCATGCGGCGGTCGAGTTGCTCCTGGTCGACATGGCTGGCCGAGGCCAGCGATTCGATCGCCGTTTCGCCGGTGCGGCTGATGACCAACACCTTGTCGAGCAGCGTCGCGCCCGCAGGCGCCGCTTTTTCCTGATCGGTCTTTTTCGCCTCATCCGTCAGCTGCGTTGCCTGCTGGGCGTTGGCAAGTTGCGCCGATAACGCGATCGCCGCCACGCCTGCCAGCAAAACCGCCGCACCGTTCGCCGCCAACCGGCCGCGCCGTTCCCAATTCATCAACCCCATGCCCCAACTCCAGATTCCAAGTTCGATGCTGGCTCGCCCGGGGCTGGCTGGCATTTTTGATCGTGTCCGGCGTCTTAAATCTTGACTCGTTTGCTCCGGTATTGCACTGACTAATAAACATGATTATTCGAGTCAAGAAATGAATCGGTAATTATGCAACGCCTAGCCAGATGCCCGGCACAGGAAAGGGATCGACCCAGATGAACACGCACAATCCCAATGACTTTCGCCATCGCGTCCGCCGTTCCGACGACACCGCAGTCCGTTTCGATCGGATCCCGCTGGCGGTGCGAACGCTCTCCAGCAACACGCTGTTCCAGGGCGAGCACGAGATCGGCATCGAGCACCATGGTGCTCTCTACAGGCTGAAGATCACCCGGCAGGGCAAGCTCATTTTGAACAAGTAACAAGCTATCAGGGGTAAGACATGGACCAGCGCGTAAAACCCGCCCCACATGAAATCCGGCGGGCACGGATGGAGAATCCGAAAACGCGCGAGCGTGACCTGGCGAGCCAGCTCGGCATTTCGGAGGCCGAGCTGGTCGCCGCGCATTGCGGTGACGGCGTGGTCCGCATCGAGCCGCGCGTCAACGATATACTGACCGGGCTCGAGGCCGTCGGGGAGGTGATGGCGTTGACCCGCAACGAAAGCGCCGTGCATGAAAAGATCGGCGTCTACGACAAGGTCGTCACCGGCAACCACAATGCCATGGTGCTTGGCGAAAACATCGATCTGCGCATCTTCCCGAAAATCTGGGCGCACGGCTTTGCCGTTGAAAAGCGCGATGGCGAAGAGATCCGCCGCAGCCTGCAGTTCTTCGACGCGGCGGGCGAGGCGGTGCACAAGGTGCATTTGCGGCCGGGCTCCAGCCTCTACGCCTACCAGAAGCTGGTCGCCTCCCTGGAATCATCGAACCAGGAGCCGACGATCGACATTTCAGGGCCAATCTCCGAAGAGAACGAGGCCTCGGCGGCCACCGCCAATCTCGACGATTTGCGCGACCGCTGGAGCCGGCTGACGGATGTGCACCAGTTCTTCGGCATGCTGAAGACGCTGAAGCTCAGCCGCCGCCAGGCGGTGCGCATGGTCGGCCAGGATTATGCCTGGCTGCTCGACAATGACGCGGTCCAGGCCATGTTCCATCACGCCGCCCAAGGCGAGATGCCGATCATGTGCTTTGTCGGAAACCGCGGCTGCATCCAGATCCATTCCGGGCCAGTCAAGTCGATCAAGCCGATGGGGCCGTGGATCAACGTGCTGGACGAGACCTTCCACCTGCACCTGCGGACCGACCACATTCATGAGGTCTGGGCGGTGCGCAAGCCGACCAAGGATGGCCATGTCACATCGCTCGAGGTCTACGCCGCCGACGGCAGCATGATCATCCAGTTCTTCGGCAAGCGCCACGAAGGCGAAAGCGAGCGCGACGATTGGCGGTTCCTGGCCGAGAACCTGCCGCGCATCCCAAACCCCACGGCAGCCTGAGGACAGTGTGATGCGTTCTTTCCTGAACATGCCGGCCCTGAATCGGCCGGCCATGAACCTGCCGGCAGTACGCCGATCAATCCTTGCGCCGATGATCGGCCTCTCCCTTGCTTTTGCCGCGCTGCAGCCGGCCGGCGCCGCCGAAGGCGTCTCGGTCTTCTCCGACCCGTCGAAGATCGCGGCGATAGGCGGTTCGATCACCGAAATCGTCTATGCGCTCGGCGAGGAGAAACGTCTGGTGGCCCGCGATTCCACCAGCAATTATCCAAAGGCCGCGCTCGACCTGCCCGATATCGGCTATATGCGCGCGCTCTCGCCCGAGGGCGTATTATCGGTCAATCCGACCGGCATCCTGGCGCTGCATGGCAGCGGCCCCAGGGAAGCCGTCGATGTGCTGAAGAAGACCAGCATTCCGTTCATCGAAGTGCCCGAGCATTATAGTCACGAAGGCATTCTCGAGAAGGTCCGCATTGTCGGCAAGGCACTCGGCGTCGACGCCAAGGCCGAGGTGCTGGCCAAGGAGCTCGATGCCAAGCTCACCGCCGCCGAAAGGCGGACGGCCTCGATCAAGGAGCGCAAGCGCGTCCTGTTCGTGCTGTCCATACAGGGCGGCAAGATCCTGGCGGCCGGCAGCGACACCGCGGCCGACGGCATGGTCAGGCTGGCGGGCGGGGTCAATGCCATCGAGGGCTTCTCCGGCTACAAGCAACTGTCCGACGAAGCGATCATCACCGCCAGGCCGGACGTGATCCTGATGATGAGCAATGCCGGGCCGCCGGTGTCGGACGACGAATTGTTCGGCAATCCGTTGATCGCCTCGACGCCAGCGGGTGCCGCGCGCAAGCTGATCCGCATCGATGGCGGCTATCTGCTCGGCTTCGGGCCGCGCACGGCGGATGCCATCCACGATCTCGCCGTCTCGTTCTACGGCGCGCAGGTCACGGACTGAGCATCATGGTCGATCAGTCGATCGCCGGCCCGGTGAAGGTGATGGCGAATGCATCCGAAGGCGACCGCTCGGGTCGCGCCCGCATCGTCATCCTGCTGTTGTGCGTGGGGCTCGCGGCTGCCGTGTTCCTGTCGCTGACATCGGGTGCGTCCGACGCATCCGCCGTCAACGTCATCAGGGACTGGTTGTCTGGAGCCGTTCCAGGCGATGCGGCGCTGAGCGCGCGCGACAGCCTGATCGTCTATGACATCCGCTTGCCGCGCGTCGTTCTCGGCATGCTGGTTGGTGCAGCACTTGCGGTCTCCGGCGCCGTCATGCAGGGCCTGTTCCGCAATCCGCTGGCCGACCCCGCCCTGATCGGCGTTTCGGCCGGCTCCAGTCTCGGCGCGGTGGCCATCATCGTGCTCGGTGGGACAATGTTAGCTCCAGTGACGGCCTTGCTCGGCACGCTTGCGTTGCCGCTGGCGGCGTTCTTCGGCGGCCTTGCCACGACGCTGGTGCTCTATCAGGTTGCCACGCGGCGCGGGCAAACCTCGGTCGCCACCATGCTTTTGGCCGGCATCGCGTTGGCAGCGCTTGCCATGGCGCTGACCGGAATCCTGATCTTCACGGCTGACGACCGCCAGCTGCGCGACCTGACCTTCTGGTCGCTCGGATCGCTCGGCGGCGCGACCTGGGGCAAGATCGCTTCGGTCGGGCCGATCATCGTGCTGGCATTGGCAGCGATGCCGTTCCTGGCGCGCGGCCTCAACGCACTGGCGCTGGGTGAGGCGACCGCCGGCCATCTCGGCATTCCGGTGCAGCGGTTGAAGTACACGGCCATCATCGGCGTTTCGGCGGCGGTCGGCGCATCGGTCGCCGTCAGCGGCGGCATAGGCTTCGTCGGCATCGTGGTGCCGCATCTGCTGCGCCTGCTGATCGGCCCGGACAATCGTTACCTGCTGCCGGCTTCGGCGCTGCTCGGCGCCTCGCTGCTGCTGCTCGCCGACGCTGTCGCCCGCACCGTCGTGGCGCCGGCCGAATTGCCGATCGGCATCGTCACCGCGATAGCCGGTGCACCGTTCTTCCTGTGGATCCTGCTGCGCAAGCGCGGCGTGATTGACCTGTGAGGCTTGGGATTATGAGGCTGGGATGATCGAGGCGAGGGATGTTTCGGTTGATATCGCTGGCAAGCGCATCGTCGGCGGTGTCGATTTCGATGCACGGCCAGGCGAGGTGGCGGCGATCGTCGGCCCCAATGGGTCGGGCAAGACGACCTTCCTCAAGGCCCTGTCGGGCGAACTTGCCTTTACCGGACGCGTCGTTCTCAACGGCCGCGATCTCTTGGCCATGAAGCCGGTCGAGATCGCCGTCCAGCGGGCGGTGCTGCCGCAGGCGACAACACTGTCGTTTCCGTTCACCGTGCGCGAGGTGGTCAAGCTTGGCCTTGTCGGTGGCCGCTCGGGCGCCTTGCCGGGCGAGGATCTGCGGCTGCCGGAGCGGGCGCTGGCGCGTGTCGATCTCGACGGCTTTGCCGGGCGTTTCTACCAGGAGCTTTCGGGCGGCGAGCAGCAGCGCGTCCAGCTTGCACGCGTGCTGTGCCAGGTCTGGGCACCGGTGCTCGACGGCAGACCGCGCTATCTGTTCCTCGATGAGCCGGTTTCCAGCCTCGACATCAAGCACCAGCTGATCATCATGAACATCGCCCGCGACTTTGCCAGAAGGGGCGGTGGCGTGGTCGCCATCCTGCACGACCTCAATCTGACGGCCATGTACGCCGACCGCATCTTCGTCATGCATCGCGGCCGGCTGGCTGCGACCGGTTCGCCACGGGATGTGCTGAGCGATGATCTGATCGAGAAGGTTTTCGACTGCCGGCTCCGGGTCGGTGTGCTGCCGACCGGCAACATGCCGTTCGTGCTGCCGCAATCGTCGGTCGGTTGATATTTCAGGTAAGGCCGGCCTGGCCAGGTCAGGCGGCCGGGGCGCGGCGCTCCAGCATATCGATGCCGAGCAGGCTGCGCACATTCGGGCGCGCCGCCACCATATCGGCGATCGTGTAGCGCTCCAGCACCGCGAAGAACGCGTTCAGCGCTTCACGCAGCGCCGAATTCAGCGCACAGCTGTCGACCAGCGGGCATTCGGCGGCATCGTTTTCGAAGCATTCGGCCATGGCGAAGCTTTCTTCCGTCACCCGCACGACGTCGAACAGGCTGATCGCTTCGGCAGCGCGGCCAAGCCTGACGCCGCCATTGCGACCACGCACGGTCTCGACAAGGCCGTGCTCGACCAGCGGCTGCAGGATCTTGAACAGAAACAGTTCCGACACCGAATAGGCGGCCGCGATCTCCGGAATACGGCTCAGCCGGTCGTTGTTGGCGGCACAATACATCAGGATGCGCATGGCATAATTGGTCTGGCGTGTAAGCCGCATTTCGTCCTCACTCAGCGCTGGTGCGGTGCAACGCGCCAGATTCCAGAACTTGCCGGCGCGGCTCTCATCCGGAATTTGGGATTCGCCGCGCTGGCCTTGGCCGAATATGGCCTATACCTTGGAATAATTCCAGACTAGCCGGGCATTATAGATGAATATTCTCGTCAACTTTATGTGCGGAGCCGGGCAAAACGCGGGGCGATGTGGCTGTCACGGGCATTTCGGCGGTCGCAACACTAGATAGGCTCGAGATCCAATCCCAGAGATCGGCGAGGAGCAGTTCATCCATGGCACAATCGGCTTCGTCCCTGGCGCCAGTCCGTTTCGATGCCGACGCTGCCGCCAAGCTTTCCGCTTTGCGGCGGACGAAGTTCGTCGCCACGGCCGCGCTGGCGCTTTGCGTGCTGGTGTTTGCGTTGGCCAAGTCGTTCGAACACACCTATCCGTGGCTGGGGTTCGTCGCGGCCTTCGCCGAGGCGGCGACCATCGGCGGTCTGGCCGACTGGTATGCGGTTGTGGCGCTGTTCAAGCGGCCGCTTGGGCTGCCGATCCCGCATACAGCCATCATTCCCGAGAACCAGAACCGCATCGCCGACAATCTCGGCCGCTTCATCGAGGCGAACTTCCTCGCCCCGGAACCGGTGCGTGAAAAGCTTGCCGAGGTCGATTTTTCGGCGCTGGTCGCCGACTGGCTGGCCGACGGCGAACGCGCAGCCGGGCTGTCGCGCTTTGTCGTGCGGCTGGTGCCGCAGACGCTGGTTGCCGTAGAACAATCCGGCCTGCGTGGCTTCGTCACCAGCCGCATGCTGGAGCAGATCGAAAAGGTGCCGTTGGCGCCACTCGCCGCCGAACTCTTGTCCGCGCTCACTGACGACCGCCGTCACCAGAAACTGTTCGACGAATTCACCAAGGTGATCGGGCGGTTCCTCAATGACGAACAGGCACTGGCAACGATGCGCGAAAAAATCCGCGAGGAGCTGCCGTCGCTGTTCAACCTGTTCCGGGCCGACGCCTATCTCCTGAAGAAGATCGTCGCCTCGGCCGGCTCGCTGCTCGACGAGGTGCGGGCCGATCCCGACCATCCGATGCGCGCCGAATTCGACCGTTTCGCCCAAGGCTTCATCGAAAAACTCAGAACGTCGAAGCAATATGCCAAGCGCGCCGAGCAGATGAAGCGGGATTTTCTGGCCCGGCCGGAGGTCAAGGGATTGACCGGCGACATGTGGGCAAGCCTCAGCCTGTTCATCGAGCAGGACGCCAAGGCGCCGAATTCGATGATCCGCGCGCATCTCGCCAACATGTTCGTCGAGGTCGGGCGCCATCTTGCCGGCGACGCGCAGATCCGGGCCGACATGAACCAGGGGTTCGTCGTGGCGCTCGCCTCCTTCGTCGAGAGCCAGAAGAGCGGCGTGTCGAAATTCATCGCCGATCAGGTCAAGCGCTGGGACCTTGCCCAACTGACGCGGCTGATCGAGATGAACATCGGCAGGGACCTGCAATACATCCGCTTCAACGGCATGATCATCGGCGGGCTGGCGGGTATCGCGCTCTACACGATCGAGCTCCTGCTCCCGGTCAATTGATGCGCATCGGTCGCCATGCCCGTGTTCGAAATGGACACGCGGCAGCCGAGTGCTATGCTCCCGACGAGGCACCCGCATCCGCGGCATAGGGGAGAAGACATCATGGCCAAACAACCGGAATCCGATTCCTTCATGGATATGTTCGGCAGGTTCGGCCGCGACCTGAAGGTGCCCAATGTCGATGTCGAGGCGATCCTTGCCCATCATCGCAAGAACCTCGAAGCCTTGGAGAAATCGGCGCGAGCCGGCGCCGCGGGCGCGACCTCGCTGTTGTCGAGGCAACGCGAGATGCTGCAGGACACGCTGCGCGAGGTTGCCGACATGGCGCAGGGTTACCGGGCGCCGGGCAATCCGCAGGAAATCATGGCCAAGCAGACGGAGTTCGCCAAGAAATCCTTCGAGGCCGCGCTGAAAAATGCTGGGGAAGTGGCTGAATTGGCCCGGAAATCCGGCACCGAATCGATCGATATCCTGCGCGCGCGCATCAAGGAGGCGATGGAGGAAATCCGCGCCGGTTATGGGCAGAAATAGGCTCTCGAGGCCTGTCGCTCCGCCTTCATCCGGGCACGCCGGCTCGCAGTTCCGCAACCTTGCGCGTAGTTGCATCCACGCCATGGAATAAGCGCCAGCAGGGCCGGGAGGCCCGAAAATCCGGATTCGACCCTGCCATTGAATCGCAAGGCATGGCACGATTCCGCTGGAATTCGGCGGAACGGATTCGCGCAGGGCGAATTGACAGAGGCCGTCAGTTCGTGGTCCGGAGGCGCTGAAAGCGATCGGGAAAGCAGGAATGACAGAAATACGGCCTAAAACGCCGCCGACCTACGAGCAGTTGAGGACGATGTCCGGGCAGGAACTCGGCGTCTCGGAATGGACCACTGTCGACCAGGACCGTATCGACCAGTTCGCCGAATGCACCGGCGACCATCAATGGATCCATGTCGATCCGGAACGGGCGCGGCGGCAAAGCCCGTTTCGCACCACGATCGCGCATGGCTACCTGACGCTGTCGATCATCGGCGCGCTGGCGCTCGGCATGGGAATCGTGCCGGAGAATACGCAGGCTGCGTTCAACTACGGCTTCGACAAGGTCCGCTTCCTGGCGCCGGTCAAGGTCGGCGCGCGCATCAGGCTGCGTACGGTGCTGCTGTCCATGGAAGACAGGGGGCCCGGCCAGTATCTGATGAAGGCCGCCAACACGGTCGAGATCGAAGGCGAGGAGAAGCCGGCGCTGACGGCTGAAACATTGGTCTTGCTCTATGAGCGCCGCAAACGGGCAGGGGCCTGATATCCATATTCAGGTGAGGCCGGCTTGCAAACGCTGGCCTCCTGCGCATCCCCGTTCTACTGCGTCACAGTAGAACTGTGGTCACGTACTTCAGTACGCTCCGCTCCGGCTCCCGGAAACCACCACTATTGTGAGGCGGAGGTGCTAGGTATCCGGCTGGCAAAAACGGGCCGAAAGAACTGCTAGGATCAGCGCAGCTAGCACCATGCCGGTTGCCGCTTCGAAAGTGGTCTGCATTCCCTGCGCAGCCGCGGCCGGCGACGGGATCGCCGTGTCCGCAGCGCCTTGCCCCGACGCGACCGCGAATATCGCCCCCATCAAGGATGCGCCTGTGATCAGGCCGAGATTGCGCGACAGGTTGAGCAGGGCTGATATCACCCCGCGCTCGCCGGCGCCGACACCGCTCATGACGGCCGCATTGTTGGAGGTCTGGAACAGGGCGTAGCCGAAGCAGGTGACGGTGATGGGAACGACATAGCTGGTGATGCCGAGCTTCGTCATCGCGAGCGACAGCAGTAAGGTGCCCATGGCGAGGCTGAGCAGGCCGGCGACCATCATCCTGTGGGCTCCGAAACGATCGGCAAGTCGTCCGGCCAGCAGCGCCGACAGGGCCGAGACCAGCGGCCCGGTGGAAAGCACCAGACCAACCATCGCGGCATCCAGCCCAAGCCCGCGCGACAGATAGAACGGCGCAACCACCAGGGTCGCCATCATCACCGTGGCGACGATCAGGCTCATCACCAGGCAGGCGCTGAGCTGGAGGTCGCGGAAGCTGGCGAGCTGGACCAGCGGTGTCTTCACTCTCGTCTGCGCAATGGCAAACAGGATGACGCCGATGCCGGCCGCGGCCAGCAGGCCGATGTTGAGCGCGCCGAAACTACCCCGGCCAAGCGTCATCGCCATCGCATAGGCGCCCAGGGTCAGGGCGAGCAGCGCCGTGCCTGTCGCGTCGAACTTGCGTCGGGCGGCATGCGTTCCATTGCTGCGAGCGGGCAGGGCACGCCAGGCGAGCGCAAAGGTCAGGAGGCCCAGCGGGACATTGACCAGGAAGATCGCCCGCCAGCCGAGGCCGGCGATCAGCAAGCCGCCGAGCGAAGGACCGAGTGTCGTGCCGATCGCGGACATAGCGCCGAGCAGGCCCATGGCGCTGCCAGTCCGGTCCTTGCTCACCGTTTCGGCGACAAAGGCCAGCGTCAGCGCCATCATCAGCGCCGCCCCCAGTCCTTGGACGACGCGCGCGGCGATCAGCAGCCACAGTGTCGGCGCGAGGCCGCAGAGCACGGACGCCGCCGTGAACAGTGCGATGCCGCCAAGCAGCAACGGCCGGCGCCCGAACATATCGGCCAGCCGCCCGGCGCTGACGATCAGCGTGGTGATGGCAAGGAGATAGGCCAGGACCACCCATTGCACGGCCTGGAACGAGGCCCCGAACGTCTGCATCAGCGACGGCAGCCCGACACTGGCAATGCTGGTTCCGAGTGACGACAAAAGCGTGGCGAGCGACAGGCTGGCCAGCGCCCAGCCGGCGGATTCTTTCTGTTGCGGCGCTGATATCAGCCCATTTTGCTCGGCGACTGCCATGACGATCTCCTTTTGTCGGCTCCGGTACCGGAGCTGTCGGAGGTCTAGCCCTGTGGCTGATATGGCGGAAGGCGCAGCATTTGCATCATACTCGTGCATCAAACGCCATATCATGCTATGATCGGCCGATGACGTCACCCGATCTCAATCTGCTCTTTGCGCTGGACGTTCTGCTCGCGGAAGGCAGCGTGGCACGCGCCGCGCGCCGTTTGCGTCTCAGCCCTTCGGCCATGAGCCGGACACTTGCACGGCTGCGCGAGGCGACAGGCGATCCCCTGCTGGTTCGCGCCGGACGCGGCTTGGTGGCGACGCCGCGCGCGGAAGAATTGCGGCGGCAGGTCGGCCCTGTCGTCCAGGATGCGGAGGCGCTGCTGCGCCCCGCCGAACTGCTTGATCTCTCAAGCCTGGACCAAGTCTTCACATTGCGCACCAACGAAGGCTTCGTCGAGGAATTCGGACCACGTCTCGTCGCCCGCATCGAGGCCGATGCGCCAGGGGTGCGGCTGCGTTTCGCGCCGAAGTCCGACAAGGACGCGATGTCGCTGCGCGAAGCGGCGATCGACTTGGAAATCGGCGTCGCCGGTGAAACCGGTCCCGAAGTGCGTATCCAGGCGCTGTTTCGCGATCGCTTCATCGGTGTTGTTCGAGCCGGCCATCCCTTGGGCGAAGGCCCGGTGACGCCCGAGCGCTATGCGGCGGGCCGGCACATCAGCGTCTCGCGGCGTGGCCGCGAGAGAGGGCCGATCGACGAGGCCCTGAGCGCGCTTGGCTTGCAGCGGACGGTCGTGTGCATGGTGTCGGGTTTCTCGGCCGCGCTCGCCATGGCACGCGGCTCGGACCTGATCGCCAGCGTGCCCGAGCGGCATACGGTTGGTGCGCGCGCCGGCATGCATAGTTTTCCGCTGCCGGTCGCCATCGCGGATGTCACCATATCGATGCTCTGGCATCCGCGCCTCGATGCCGACCCGGCGCAACGCTGGTTGCGTGACTGCGTGCGGGAGGTTTGCGTGAGCCGCTGAGATCAGCGCGCTATCGCCGCCTCGAGCACCTTGAAAATCCGTTTGTCTTCGCACTGGGCAGCATTGAAGCGGAGGAAACGGCTGGCGGTCTGGGACAGGCTGAACGCGTTGCCGGGCGCCAGCACGACATTATCGGCCAGGGCGCGGCGTGCGACTTCGGCCGCGTCCACGCCATCGGGCAGGCTGCACCACAGGAACAGCCCGGCCGGCTGGTCGATCCAGGGCGTGATGCCGATCGCCTTCAGGCGGGTGCTGGTCTCGCTCATAGCGCGCGCAAGCCTGGCGCGCAGCAAGTCCATGTGCTTGCGGTAGCTGCCGTCCTTCAGCAGCGTCAGCACCAGTTCTGCCGCCAGCCGTCCGCCACCGAAGGTCGTGGCGATCTTGAGGTCGGTCAGGCCCTCGATCCAGTCGCGGGGCGCGGCGATGAAGCCGCAGCGTACCGAGGCCGACAGTGTCTTGGAGAAGCTGCCGATCTGGACAACGCGGCTGAGACCATCGAAGGCCGCCAGCCTGGGGGCGGGGGCATGTTCGAAATCGGCGAAGATGTCATCCTCGACAATGGTCAGGTCCGATTGATCGGCGAGTTTCAGCAGCCGGTGCGCCGTGACCGGCGACAGGATCGCGCCGGTCGGGTTGTGGATGGCGGAATTGGTGATGTAGAGCCGCGGCCGGTGTTCGGCGAGCGCCTGCGCGAACAGCTCGATATCCGGTCCCGATGGCGTGTAGGGAACGCTAACCACCTTGGCGCGGTGGGCGCGCAGCAAAGCGTGGAAATTGAAATAGCAGGGATCGTCGACCAGCACCGTGTCGCCGGGCTCGATCAGGAACCGGCACAACAGGTCGATGGCCTGCGTGCCCGATTCGGTCAGCATGATCTGTTCAGGCGAGACTTCGATGCCATGCCCGGCCATGCGCCGCGCCAGCAATTGCCGCAATGGCGGCAAGCCGAGCGGCGTGCCGTAATCGGCGAGCGCGACATCATCGGCACGCGCCACCGTGCGCAGCGCGCGACGCAGTCCGGCCTGCGGCATCCATGAGGCCGGCAGCCAGCCGCAGCCGGGTTTCAGGATCTCGTCGCCGGCTTCCAGCGACTGGCGCGAGACCCAGAGCGGATCGACGGCGCGGTCGAGGCGAGGGCCAATCTCGGCCAGCGACAGCGGCGCCAGCGATCCGGCGGCATAAAAGCCGGAGCCCGGCCGGGAGCGGATCGCGCCTTCGGCTGCGAGCCGCTCATAGGCCTCGACCACGGTGGATTTCGACACCTGCATGGATTTGGCGAAGGCGCGGATCGAGGGCAGTCGCGCTCCCGGTGTCAGGCTGCGCGCGGCGATACGCTGGCGAATGGTCGCCATGACAGTCTCGACGAGGGTGGTCGCGACAATAGCGTGTGCACCGTCCGGTTCCAAAGCGGGTTCGGCCATCTGTACTGCTCAATTGTTCATTACAGTTTCGTGAAATTGTATCCCATTGTCTCTGGCTGCACCATGGGTGCCTGCCCGATAGAGGGCGAAAGACATGGAGCCTGGAATGGACAAGATCGCGAGCGGCTGGCTGAACGGATTTATCGGCGTGCTGATCTTCAGCGGCTCGCTGCCGGCGACGCGCGTGGCGGTGGTGGATTTCGATCCGACATTCCTGACATCGGCCCGCGCCGCGATTGCCGGGCTGCTTGGCCTGGCCATGCTGCTCCTGTTCCGGCAAAAGCGTCCGGAGCGCGGGGATTTGCTGTCGCTGGTGATCGTCGCACTCGGCGTGGTGGTCGGCTTTCCGCTGCTGACCGCGCTGGCGCTGAGGCACGTCACCTCCGCCCACTCGATCATCTTCGTCGGCCTGCTGCCGCTGGCGACCGCGATCTTCGGCGTGCTGCGCGGCGGTGAGCGTCCACGACCGGCGTTCTGGCTGTTTTCTTGCGTGGGCAGCGCGCTGGTCGGGGGCTTTGCGCTGATGCAGGGCGTGACGGCCTCGCCGGCGGGCGACGGTTTGATGCTCGCCGCCATCGTCGTCTGCGGCCTGGGCTATGCCGAGGGCGCCGCGCTATCGCGCAAGCTCGGTGGCTGGCAGGTGATCTGCTGGGCGCTGACGCTGTCGCTGCCGATCATGCTGGTGCTGACTTTGGCGACCCTGCCGCCGTCGTTTGCCGCCGTCGGCTCCCACGCCTGGATCGGGCTCGCCTATGTCTCGCTGTTCAGCATGCTGATCGGCTTCGTCTTCTGGTATCGCGGTCTGGCGCAAGGCGGCATCGCCGCGGTCGGGCAGCTGCAGTTGCTGCAGCCCTTCTTCGGCCTCGCGCTGGCGGCGATGCTGCTGCACGAACAGGTTAGCCCGCTGATGGTGGCCGTCACGCTCGGCGTGGTGGGGTGCGTGTTCGGGGCGAAGAAGTTTGCGCGGTAGTTGGAGGAGCGAGTCCCGCACCTAGAACTTCGTCACCACTCCGATGCCGATCCCCTCGAAGCCACCCATCGCCATCAACGCGGCGGGCGCCTCGTCGAGGCTGATCTTCTTGCCGACCAGCAGTTCTGGTTTGAGCTTGCCGTGGCGGATCATCTCCATCATCGCCGGGTAGCGATAGGCCTGCATGCCATGGCTGCCGAGGATTTCGAGTTCGAAGGCGATCACCTTGTCCATCGGCACCTGCGGGCGGGCGTGATCGCCAAGCATCAGCCCGACCTGCACGTGGCGGCCGCGCCGGCGCAGATTGGCGATCGAATTGAACGAGGTGGTCGGGTGGCCGAGCGCGTCCATCGACACATGCGCGCCGCCGTTGGTGATCTGCTTGACTGCCTTGACCACGTTCGGCGTCGTGGACGCGTTGATGGTGGCGACGGCGCCGATCTTCCTGGCGAACTCCAGCTTCTCGTCGGTGAGGTCGATGGCGATTACATTGGCGCCCATCGAGCTGGCGATCATGATCGCCGACAGGCCGACGCCGCCGCAGCCATGCACCGCCACCCATTCGCCCGGCGTCACCCGGCCCTGGTCGACGATGGCACGGAACGAGGTGACGAAGCGGCAGCCGAGGCTGGCGGCGGTGGCGAATTCCATCTCGTCGGGCAGGCGCACCAGGTTGGTGTCGGCGTGCTCGATGGCGACATATTCGGCGAAGGAGCCCCAGGCGTTGAAGCCGGGCTGCGATTGATGTTCGCAGACCTGGTGATTGCCCGAATTGCATTCGAAGCAATGGCCGCAGCCGACGGCGAACGGCACGGTGACGCGCTCGCCGGCCTTCCAGCGGGTCACTTGCTTGCCGGCGGCAACGACGATGCCGGCGAGTTCGTGGCCGGGCACATGCGGCAGGCGGATGTCGGCGTCATGGCCCATCCAGCCATGCCAGTCGCTGCGGCAGAGCCCGGTCGCCTCGACCTTGATGACGACGCCGTCGGCGGCCGGTTTCGGATCGGGAACGGTCTGGATCGTCGGCGCTTCGCCGAATTTCTCGAAGACGACGGCTTTCATCGGTCACTCCACCCTAAGACGGCATGCGTTCGTGAAACGATAGCCGATTCCTTGTCCGGTCAAGCGGAAATCGATTCCGCCGGACAGGTCAGTCCATGTCCTTTGGCGAAGGCTCGGTATCGAGCAATGGCTGGCGCGCTCGGAACCAGTCGCTGGCGTCGGCCTCCCATGGCCAGACCCCTTCGGTCGTGGGAAAGATCAGCTGCATGACGCGAAAATCGAGCCCATCGTAGAACCAGATATCCCAGCCGAAATGCTCGCGATAATGCCCCACATGAACGGTGCCGAACTGGCAATCGAAGCCGTTGACGAAGCCGGACGCTCGCTGTCCTGGTTCGAAGATCTCGCCTGATCGGACTCGCCTGCAATATTCGTTGATGATGGATTGGGAGATTTCAGGCTTCAGGCCGATGACGATCAACTCTGGAGCCTTGAAGTTGTGCTCTATGCCAACCGAGTAGCTGAACGGTGGGTTGTCGTCCTCTTCCATCACGTAGAGAATGTGGCAGCCATATGCCTCGACATCGGCCAGCGCCTTGGCTTCCGCGGGATCTTTGGCTTCCCTATTCGGCATCGATTTGTTTCTCAGGCGAGGCTTTCTGGAAGGCCGGCAGTGCCAGGCAGACGGCGTTGATGCGTGCGATCGTTGGGTAGGGCGCCAAATCGACGCCGAAACGGGCGTTGCTGGCGATTTGTGCAACCAGGCAGATATCGGCGAGCCCCGGCGTCTCGCCGTGGCAGAATGTTCCGGTCTGCGGCGACGACGCCAGGAGCTTTTCAAGCGGCTGGAAACCTTCGTTCACCCAGTGGCGGAACCAGTTGGTGATGTCCTGGTCGCCGGCGCCGAACAGGGTGCGCAGCGAGGTCAGCACACGCAGATTGTTCACCGGGTGGATGTCGCAGGCGATCATCTGCGCCAGCATTCTCACGCGCGCCCGGCCAAGTGCGTCCCCAGGCAGCAGCGGCGGTTCGGGCTGGATCTCGTCGAGATATTCGATGATCGCCAGCGACTGCGTCAAAAGGGTCCCGTCGCCCAGCACCAGCGCCGGCACCAGCCCCTGCGGATTGACCGCGAGATAGGCCGGTTCCAGATGGTCGCCACGGCGCAAATGGTGTGGGACATAGTCATAGCTCAACCCCTTCATCTCCAGCGCGATCCGTGCCCGATACGAGGTGGAGGACCGATAATAATTGTGCAGGACGAACTCGCTCATGCGCTCACTTCGGTTGGCCAATGGTGACTTCGATCGTGCCGATGCCGTCGACGCCGCCGGTCATCGTCTCGCCCGGCTTGACCGCGCCGACGCCGGCGGGCGTGCCGGTAAAGATCAGGTCGCCGGCAGCGAGCTCCATCGCCTCGCTGCAGATCGAGACGATGTCCGCGATCGGCCAGATCAGCTCGGCGAGGTCGGCGTCCTGCCTGACCTTGCCGTCGACCGCGAGCCAGATGCGGCCCTCCCGTGGGTGGCCGCTTTTTTGCGCCGGGACCAGTGGGCCGCACGGCGCCGAGCGGTCGAATGCCTTCGACCAGTCCCAGGGCCGCGCCGCCTTCTTGGCCTCGTCCTGCAAATCGCGGCGGGTTAGGTCGATGCCGACGCCATAACCCCAGACATGATCCAGCGCCCGCTCACGCGGGATGCGGAAGCCCGGTCTGCCGATCGCGGCGACCAGCTCGATCTCATGGTGCAGGTTGGCGGTGAGCGGCGGGTAGGGAATGGTCATACCGGAATCGACCACTGCGTCGGCCGGCTTGGTGAAGAAGAAGGGCGGATCGCGCTCATCATTGCCGAATTCGCGCGCGTGCGCCGCGTAGTTGCGGCCGACGCAGAAGATGCGGCGCACGGCGAACCGCTCGGTTGACCCGCTGACGGCGACAGAAGGCGTTGGCGGGACGGGGAGAACGAAGGCGGTCATGGCGGTCTCTGTCTTGGACGTCGGATGCCGGGTACCTTCGGCCGAATTCAGGGGCCGGGCAAGGCGTCCCATTTCACAGGGCACTCGCGCCGCCGTGCCTGTATGCGAATCCGGCGATCAACGGTAGACTATTTGGCAATAATCCGGTCATGCTCGTGGGATTAGCTTGTGCTGGAAACTGAATACGGGGCTTCGGAACGAATGTCATGACCGCAGTCAATGATCGCGCCCGGTTCCTCATCATCGACGACCATCCGCTGTTTCGCGAGGCGCTGCACAGCGCCGTTCAGATGGCCTATCCGGAAGTCGATACGGTCGAGGCGCGCTCGATCACCGAGGCGCTCGATCTCCTGGCTGACGCCAAGCCTTTCGACCTGGCGCTTCTCGATCTCTCAATGCCCGACGTGCATGGCTTCGACGGCCTGCTGCAGCTCAGGACCCGCTATCCGCGCCTGCCGGTGGTGATCGTGTCGGGATATGAGGAGCCGAGGATCATCTCCGAGGCCTTGTCCTATGGTGCGGCCGGCTTCATTCCGAAATCGGCGCGCAAGAGCGACCTGGCGGCCGCCATCCGCTCGGTGATGGACGGCGCCATCTACGTGCCGCAAACCTATGAGGGCCAGCCGGCGGACGCCGACAGCAGCGACCGCGCCGACATGGTCCAGCGCCTGTCCAAGCTGACGCCGCAGCAGTTGCGGGTGCTGCAGATGCTGCGCCAGGGTCTGCTCAACAAGCAGATCGCCTATGAGCTGCAGGTCGGCGAGACCACGGTCAAGGCGCATGTCTCCGAGATCCTGCGCAAGCTCAATGTCTACAGCCGCACGCAAGCGGTGATCGAGGTTTCGAAGCTGGACAATGCGGAGCTGTTTCGCGATCAGGCGGGATTTTGAGGGCGGTGCCAATGGTCGGGCGAACATGGCCGAAATGCGCTGTTAAAGGTGTGAAGAGCGGGGTTTGCGCAATTGCATAATATTTACTGATTTTTTTCTTACGTTAGAATGATATAGACGAAACTATTTTTCTTGCTTCTTCCAATTCCTCATCCACAAGGTGCTGCTCTTCATCAAGAGATATATATGTGACGAGCGCGAAATTATTTCTGTGTGATAAGTACCATGCAGCCAGTACTTGTTTTTCGGTCTTTGATAATACACCAACACACATTGTGTTGTTAAATTTTTTAGCCCAAATGTGCTTGGAATCTATACTGTTTTTTTGACAAAACTCGAGCATAAATGACCTGAGAACGCCAAAATCCGCGTTTGGCTTTTTCCCGCTTCGATACTTCGCAATAGAGAATTGAACGGCGCTGACGCCCGATGCCTTAGCTATGGTGGGCGGTGATCCTGCAGGAAGGTCGTGAGTTATGTCTTCCCATCCGACGGGCGCGTCGAAGGTGATGCCATAGAATTGCACTATCATGATGGGTTTTCTCGGGAATTACGGTGACAGTGCACTATTTTCTTTCTCGCCATCGAAGAGAGATCGCGAACGTCGGCGCTGCCCCTCATCCGGCTGCCGCCACCTTCTCCCCGTATAGTGACGGGGAGAAGGGCTCAAGCCAGCAGATGCGCTAGCAGCGCCCTTAATTGCGCCGGTTTCAGCGGCTTGCGCATCAGCTCGATCCCTGCGGCGCGGGCGGCTTTGGCTACGGCCTCCGATCCGTCGGCGGTGACGATCAGCGCCGGCACGGCGCGGCCGAGATAGTCGCGGACCTCTGATATGGTGGCGGTGCCGAGATCGCCGCCGTCGAGATGCTGGTCGGCGATGACGATGTCTGGCACCCAGTCGGTATCGCCAAGCATGTCCAGCGCATCGTCGGTCGAGGTAGCGGCCCGCACCAGGCATTGCCAGCGTTCGAGCAGGAAGGTCATCGCCTCCAGCACCTCGATGTCGTTTTCGACCAGCAGCACCTTGGTGCCGAACAGGCCGTAGCCGCGCGGCCGCTCCAGACTGGCGGCGCTGGCGATGGCGTCGGCAGGGGCACCGATGCCGACAGGAACATCGATGTGGAAGATCGTGCCGCGCCCGACCTTCGACGAGAACGTCACCGGGTGCCCGAGCGCGCCGGCCATGCGGCGCACAATGGCGAGCCCGAGACCGAGACCGCCGCCGTCGAGCTCGGCATTGGCGGGCAAGGTGCCGCGATGGAACTCCTCGAACACCGCCTCGCGCTGGTCCTCGGGAATGCCGCAGCCCGTATCGGCGACATCGATGCGGATGGTGTCGCCGCGATGCCTGGTGCCGACAAGGACGCCACCCGAACGGGTATAGCCTAGCGCATTGGAAAGGATGTTCTGCAGGATGCGACGCAGCAATGTGCGGTCGGAGCGGACCACGGCATTGACCGGGCGGAATTTCAGCGACAGCTGCTTGAGTGCCGCCACCGGCTGGAAATCCGAGCGCAGCGACGAGAACAACGCCTCCAGGCTGACGTCGCCGATGTCGGGTTGCACCACGCCGGCATCGAGCTTGGAGATGTCGAGCAGGGTGCGCAGCAGGTCCTCCATCGTTTCGAGCGAGCGCTCGACCTGGCGCACCAGCTTCCTGCCTTCGTCGCTGGTCTGCACTTCAGCCAGCGCCGAGACGGAGAGGTGAGCCGCGTTCAGCGGTTGCAGCACGTCGTGGCTGGCGGCGGCGAGGAACCTTGTTTTGGACAGGTTCGCCAGCTCGGCATTTTCCTTGGCGGCGCTGAGGTCGATGTTGGATTGCTCCAGCCGGCGCAGCGTCGAATGCAGCTCTTCGGTGCGCGTTCGCACGCGATTTTCCAGCGAAATCGCGGTCTGGAACAGCGAGAAGGCGTTGCCTTGCTGGTCCATCGACCGCTCGACGCGACTGACCAGTGCGGCGTTGATCTTCTTCAGCTTTTCAAGATCGTTTATGTCCCTGAGCGGCATGTTGTTCGGCCGCCTTATTCTGCCGCCTGGCGGACGCCGAAAGCGATGCCGGTGAAGGTCTGGTTCAGATGCATCGACCGGTACTGCTCGCCATAGGTGCCGAAGCCGACGACATTGTTCATCCGGTAAAGCTCCGAAATGTCGCGAAAGACCTGCCGGTTGCGCGCATCCAGCCGGCGCAGCACGCAGTCGAAGCCGAGGATCAGGTCGATGCCACCCAGCCGCTCCTCGACCTCGCGCAGGGCGGCGCGTGTCGATTCCACCATGTCCTTGGGCTGGGCGATCGACAGCACGACGCCGTCGTCGATGGCGCAGAAGAACGACAGCGAACCGTCCGCGTGCATTCTCTGTATCGAGCGGCAGTAATATTCGCCGCCCACCTTCACCACCACCGGATGCGAGGCGAAGCTCAAGGGCGTCAGGGCCTGCGGGAGGATGCCCACGGAAGCGGCATATTCGTCTGCCGCATTGGTGGCGTTGAACTCGCGCACGATGCGATGATCGGCATCGGATGCCGTCACCACCAGCTTTTCGTCGGTCGGAACGAAATTGTCGGTCTTGAAGACGTGGAAAGGGATTTCCGTGGCGATCAGCACGATGATGGCGCTGTCCGAGGTGACCCTGCCGTTCGAGATCAGGTGTGTCGTCTCGAACTTCAGATCGTCGCCGGCCGAGCCGCCGAGCAGGGGGATGTCGTCAAGGCCCCAGTGGATGGCGGAGCTGACCGCCTCCTCGGCATAGGATAGCCCGTCGATGAAGCAGAGCGCGAAAGTGTTCCTGGTGTGCTCGCCGCCGACCCGGCCGCGCAGGTTGCGCCTCAAGGCTTCAACCTCGCCGGTGATCCTGTCCATGCCCGACGAGGACAGATCGTCGACCATGGTGCTGACGGCGGTGAACGCCGCGGAGGGCAGCAGCATGGCGAGTACATGGCCGTCCTCGAGGCCCTGTGGCGTGATCTCGCCGGCGGTCGAGCAGCCGGCATGGTGGAGCCCCGGTGCGTGGGCCAGAAGTGCCCGTGACAGGGCGTCGGCCTCGACGAGGCTCTGGGAGAAGAACAACAGGGCAAAACCAGCGTCGATGGCGGCAGCCTCGGCCGCCACCGCGCATGCAAATGCGTCCATGTCGGGCTCGTCCGTCGTCAGCGCCGACAAGCCGCATGCGTAGCGCGTCCGTGAACTCGTCAGCGGCGTTCTCCCGCATTTCCTCCGACGCTGTTTTTATGCGCTGCTGTTTTTACAAGCTTCCGGCGCGCGGGCGTCGAAGGACATTGTTGCTTCCAACCGGCGTTTTGGCAATGGGGTGAGGGGAATGCATCCTTGGCCCTGGCCATGACCGAAAGTACAATGATCCCGCTTTTCCGTCGCGCTGTTTTTTGTGCATTGTGCGGTGTACGAATGACGCATGGCCGAAGTGCCACAGCGCGTCGGCAGCGTGATGACCAAGGTTGATACCCAGGGAGGGACCATGTCGGACGTTTCGTTGATGGTGAACGGCAAGCGGGTCAGCGGCGCTGCCGAGGATCGAACGCTGCTGGTTCACTTCCTGCGCGAGAATCTCGGCCTGACCGGCACGCACGTCGGCTGCGACACGTCGCAATGTGGCGCCTGCGTCGTGCATGTCGACGGCAAGGCGGTCAAGTCCTGCACCATGCTCGCGGTCCAGGCGTCCGGCTCCAGTGTGGTGACGATCGAAGGTCTGGCCAACGGCGCCGACCTGCATCCCGTGCAGGCGGCGTTCAAGGAACATCACGGCCTGCAATGCGGCTTCTGCACGCCAGGCATGATGATGACGGCTACCGACATGATCAAGCGCCATCCCGAAGGCCTCGACGAGGCGACGGTACGGGCCGAACTGGAGGGCAATATCTGCCGATGCACCGGCTACCACAACATCGTCAAGGCGATCCTTGCCGCATCGAAGACGATGTCGAAGGGGACCAAGGGTAAAGCGAAACAAGCTGCGTGAACGAGGCAGTAGGGCAGTAAGGCAGTAGGGCAGTAGGGAACCGGAGCCAATTTTCCCTACTGCCGTACTGCCCTACTCACCTACTCCCCCTAAATCTCGGGAGGGAATTTCTGATGGGCATTGAAGGTGTAGGCGCTCGCGTGGCGCGCAAGGAAGACAAGCGCTTCATCACCGGCGCCGGCCGCTATGTCGACGACATGGTGGTTCCCGGCATGAAGCACGCGGCGTTCGTGCGCAGCCCGCACGCGCATGCGCAGATCAAGAAGATCGACGTCAAGAAGGCGCAGGGCATGCCGGGCGTCATCGGCGTGCTGACCGGCAAGGAACTCAAGGCCGACGGCATCGGCAACCTCATCTGCGGCTGGATGATCCATTCCAAGGACGGTTCTCCGATGAAGATGGGCGCATGGTCGCCGCTGGCCGTCGACAAGGTCCGCTATGTCGGCGACGCCGTCGTGATCGTCGTGGCCGAGACCAAGGGCCAGGCGCGCGACGCGGCCGAGGCGGTCGAGATCACCTACAAGGAACTGAAGGCCGTCGTAGACGCCACCAAGGCGCTCGAAAAGGGCGCGCCGCAGGTCCACGCCGAAGCCGAGAACAATCTGATCTTCGACTGGGAGATCGGCGATGCCAAGGCGACCGACGCCGCCATCAAGGCGGCGGCGCATGTCACCCGCATGAAGATCGTCAACAACCGGCTGGTGCCGAATGCCATGGAGCCGCGCGCGGCTCTCGGCCACTACGACAAGGCGGAAGATCACTATACCTGCTGGACGACATCGCAGAACCCGCATGTCGCGCGGCTGGTGATGAGCGCCTTCTACAATGTCGCGCCGGAAAACAAGCTGCGGGTGATCGCACCCGATGTCGGCGGCGGCTTCGGTTCCAAGATCTACATCTATCCCGAAGAGATCGTCTGCCTGTGGGCGTCGAAGAAGACCGGCGTGCCGGTCAAATGGGTCGCAGACCGCACCGAAAGCTTCCTCACCGACGCGCATGGCCGCGACCATGTCTCGACCGTCGAGATGGCGTTCGACAAGAACAACCGGATCACCGGCTTCAAGGTCGACACGATCGCCAATCTCGGCGCCTACATGTCGCTGTTTTCGTCCTGCGTGCCGACCTATCTCTATGCGACGCTTTTGTCGGGTCAGTACGATATTCCGGCCATCCATGCCAATGTGCGCACCGTCTACACCAACACGGCACCCGTCGATGCTTATCGCGGGGCAGGGCGGCCGGAGGCCACCTATCTCCTGGAACGCACCATGGAAGCAGCAGCGCGCGAACTCGGCGTCTCTCCGGCCGAACTGCGGCGCAAGAACTTCATCACCGTCTTTCCGCACCAGACCCCGGTGATCATGAATTATGACGCCGGCGACTATGGCGCCTCGCTCGATGCGGCCATGAAGACCTCCGACTATGCCGGCTTTGCCAAGCGCAAGGCCGCGGCGGCAAAGCAGGGCAAGCTGCGCGGCATCGGCATGAGCTGCTACATCGAGGCGTGCGGCATCGCGCCGTCGGCGGCGGTCGGCTCGCTCGGCGCCGGCGTCGGCCTTTGGGAATCGGCGGAAGTGCGGGTCAACGCGGTCGGCACGATCGAGGTGCTGACCGGCTCTCACAGCCATGGCCAGGGCCATGAGACGACGTTCGCGCAGCTGGTCAACGAGCGTTTCGGCGTGCCGATCGATTCAGTTTCGATCGTCCATGGCGATACCGACAAGGTGCAGATGGGCATGGGCACCTACGGGTCGCGCTCGGGTGCGGTCGGCATGTCGGCGATCGCCAAGGCGCTCGACAAGGTGGAGGCCAAGGCCAAGAAGATCGCCGCGCATCTGCTCGAGGCCGACGAAGGCGACATCGTCATCGAGAACGGCGCGCTGAAGGTCGCCGGCACCGACAAGAACGTGCCGTGGTTCCAGGTGGCGCTTGCCGCCTACACCGCGCACAATCTGCCGGCCGGAATGGAGCCCGGGCTGAAGGAAACGGCCTTCTACGATCCGTCGAATTTCACCTTCCCGGCGGGCTGCTATATCTGCGAGGTCGAGATCGATCCGGAAACCGGTACGACCGAGATCGTCCAGTTCGTCGCCGCCGACGATTTCGGCAACATCATCAACCCGATGATCGTCGAGGGCCAGGTGCATGGCGGCATCGCCCAGGGCGTCGGCCAGGCGCTGCTGGAAGGCGCTCACTACGACGCCAGCGGGCAGCTGCTGACGGCGAGCTACATGGACTACACCATGCCGCGCGCGGACGACCTGCCTTCGTTCAAGGTCTCGACGTCGAACACCCCGTGTCCGGGCAATCCGCTCGGCATCAAGGGCTGCGGCGAGGCCGGCGCCATCGGCTCGCCGCCGGCGGTGATCAACGCCATCACCGATGCCATCGGTATCCCCGACATTGCCATGCCGGCTTCGCCGTCCACCGTGTGGGCAGCGATCCGTGCCGCGACGAAGCACTGAAAAGAGTGAGCAGGGAGTAGTGAGTAGCGAATAGGGAAACGCTTCATCAACAACGGCAGCTGAGCATTCACTACCGACTACCCACTACTGACCAAGCACTCTCAAGGAGGACCCCATGTACGCAGTCAACTACCACCGTGCCGCCTCGGTCACTGAAGCCGCCAAGCTGATCAAGACGGACGACGCCAAGCTGCTCTCGGGCGGCATGACCTTGATCCCGGCCATGAAGACGCGGCTGGCGGCGCCTTCCGATCTCGTCGATCTGTCGCGCATCACGGAGTTGCAAGGTGTCAAAGTGTCGGGCAAGACGATCACCATCGGCGCCGCCACCACGCATTTCGAGGTCGCCAATGACGAGAAGCTGAAGAAGGCGTGCCCGGCGCTTGCCCATCTGGCGTCGCTGATCGGCGACCCGGCGGTACGCCACAGGGGCACGATCGGCGGTTCGATCGCCAACAACGATCCGGCGGCCGACTATCCCGCGGCGCTGCTGGCGCTGGGGGCCACCATCGTCACCAACAAGCGCGAGATAGCCGCCGACAAGTTCTTCAAGGGACTGTTCGAGACCGCATTGAAGGATGGCGAGATCATCACCGCGGTCACCTTCACCGCACCGGCGAAGGCCGCCTATGAAAAATTCCGCAATCCGGCCTCGCGCTACGCGATCGTCGGCGTGTTCGTGGCCAAGGGCAAGGATGGCGTCAGCGTCGCCGTCACCGGCGCCGGCGACGACGGCGTCTTCCGCTCGAAGGAGATCGAGGCGGCGCTGGCGAAGAGCTTCGACGCCGCGTCGCTCAATGGCGTGAAGGTGCCAGCCAAGAACCTGATGACCGACATCCACGCTTCCGCCGATTATCGCGCCAATCTGATCTCGGTGATGGCCAAGCGAGCGGTGGCGGCAGCCAACGCCTGACACCATCGGTTTTGGACAAGGAGAGGGGCCGCCACGGCCCCTTTTTCGTATGCGGCGACCCTTAGCGGTCCAATTCCCCTAGGGAATCGACCCCTGCGCAGTGCCTCTGCTTGAAGCAATTACGGCCAGCTGCTTCTCCTGGTACTGCCCGACTGCAATCTCGCACTTGCACAAATTTATCTTGCACTGCAATATGACACTGGGCGGGAATGCGAGCCGGGTTCGGAGCATGCACCGCCGTGCCTTTCGCATGTCCAACGCGAAGGGATCGGCATGTCCGAAGTTTCCGTCACCCATCTGGCTCCGCCGCTATCGGTCGCCGACAGATCGGCCAGAACCAGGCTGGCCTATCTCGACGGCTGGCGCGGACTGTCGATCGCCCTGGTGCTGATCGGGCATTTCTTTCCGGTTCCCGGAATCAATCTCGGGGTGCTGGGCGTCGAATTCTTCTTCGTGCTCAGCGGCCGGCTGATGGGCGAGATCCTGTTCATCGAACGCTACCCGCTGAAGAAGTTCTTCAAGCGCCGCTTTTCGCGCATCTATCCAGCGCTTCTGGTGTTCGTTGCCGTTGCCATGGTCGCGCTGTCGGGCACGTTCATCGCCTTCAAATGGAAGGCGGCGCTGACGGCGCTGACATTCAGCTACAACTACGCCGGAATTCTCGTCACCCGGGCCGGTGCGCTGGACCATATCTGGTCGCTCTGCGTCGAGGAGCATGCCTATGTGATCCTGGCCCTGATCAGCGCCACCGTTGCCAGGCGCGACCGCGTCATACCGTTGCTGCTGGCGCTGGCCTTGCTCGCAATGGCGAACGGGGCGGTGTCTTACTGGGTGTTCAGACTGGACTATGAGACCACCTATTGGCGCACCGATGTGCACATCGCATCGATCCTGCTGTCGGCATCGATCTGCCTGCTCAAGGCCGATGGCAGGCTGCCGCCCATGTTGAAGGGGCCCTATGTCGCCCTGGCGGCTGCGGCCGGCGCGGTTTTGCTGTTCATGGACCCCGTGCCGACGCCGATCCATTACCTGGTCGCCGTGCCGCTGCTGGCGATTGCCGTCAACGCGCTCGATTTCAGCACCCAATTCTTTTCCGGATTGCTGTCGTCCTGGCCGATGGCGACGTTGGGCCTGTGGTCGTATTCGCTCTATCTGTGGCAGCAGCCATTCTACAAATTCGTCTACGAACAAGGCAGCGACCCGTGGCTGATGCTGGCCGGAGTTTTTGCCTGCGCGCTCTGCAGCTACTACGTCATCGAGCGGCCGGCGCGCGAATGGCTCAACCGCAACTGGTGAATGCGGCACGCAAAGGTCGTACGATCGCGGCGCGGACGGCACGCCAGCCATCCCTACGGGCAGGACGAATTTTCGCCTACCGTTAGCCGATCGTCTCATTTCTCGGCCAGATGGCGCCGCCAGCGCCACAGGATTAGGCAACGATCTGCCGCGCGTAATAGCGCACCGCCTTCTTGCCGCCATGGATGACCGCGTCGCCGACTTCGGCGAAGCCGAGCGTGGCGTGGAAGGCGTCCGAGGCGGGGTTGGGCGGGTCGCTGTTGACCTCGCAGGTGACCAGCGTGTGGCCGGCGCGCTGGGCGTGGTCGAACAGATCCTGATAAAGCAGGCGCGCGTGGCCAAGGCCCCTCGCATGCGCGGCCACCACGACACGGTCGACATAGACGAAGCGTTCGTAGCGTTCGCGGAACCAGACAAAATTCGGGCTGTCGTAGCTGGCGTCCTGGTCGAAGGTCATGATGAAGGCTTCGAGATCGCCGATGCGCCTGGCGTAAAACGCTTCGCCGAGCAGGAAGGACAGCCGCTCTGCTTCGAGCCACGACAGTTCGGCGGCATGCTCGTTGTTGAGGGCGAGGATAAAGGCTTCGTCGCCCTGCGATACGCGGCTGATAGGGGAGGTCATGCCTTGGCCGCCGCGATCGTTGCCGCCACCAGCGGTGTGTCGGTCAAAATGTTGCGGTACTCACGGTCGAGATCGGAGCCGCCCATGCCAACCCTTGGATTGCGGTAGCGCATGGCGCTCGGCACCTCCTTGAGGGCGGCGAAATGCATTTCCGCCAGCCCGGTCTTTCCGCGCACCTCGGCGATGTTGCCGAGATCGAGCCCGCCGCAACCAAGGATGATGATCCGGTCACCGGCCTGCCGCACCAGATCCGCCAGCAACGGCAAACCCTCGATGGCGGTGTCGCGCTGGCCGCTGGTCAGCACGCGGCCAACCTTGCAGCGTATCAGCGCTTCCAGCGCCTCGCTGGGATCGCGCGTCATGTCGAAGGCGCGGTGACAGGTGACGTTCAGCGGACCCGCCGCCTCGGTCAATTCGCCCATGCGGCGTTCATCGAAGGTGCCATCGGCGTTCAGGCAGCCATACACCACGCCGGGCACGCCGAGGTCGCGGAGTGCTGCGACATCGGCGAGCATCGAGTGGTATTCGGTCTCGCTGTAGAGAAAATCGCCGCCGCGCGGCCGCACCATGACGTGAAACGGCACGGTGGCCTGGTCCAGCGCGGCGCGCACCGCGCCTAGGCTCGGCGTGATGCCGCCTTCGACAAGGCTGGCGCACAGTTCGACCCGGTCGGCGCCGGCCTCCTGCGCGGCGAGCAGGCCATCGATGCCTTCGACACAGATTTCGATCAGCGGTGGGCGAGTTTCAGCGGTCAAGGGATGATCCAATCCATGATGTCGCGAAAAGCCCTAGCACCCGGCCGGCCGGCGCGAAAGCGTGAACGGCAGGCCGCCATTTGGACCAGGCGGGCATTTCCCGGCTTGACAGTTGTATAACTGCAGGGTTATGGGTTAATTCATAGCTGTCGAGTTATTGATTGCGCCCGAGCAGCGCGAACACGGCAAGGAGGAACGAGGCATGACGCAAACCAAATCGATCGTCGTCGAGCGGCTGATTCCGCATTCGGCGGAGAAGATATGGCGCGCACTGACCGTGCCTGAACTCGTTGCCGAGCGGCTCATGCAGAACGATTTGGCGGCGCAGGAGGGGCATCGCTTCACCTTCCGGGCGGCACCGGTGCCGGGCTGGTCCGGGGTGACGAACTGCGTGGTGCTGAAAGTCGAGGCGCCGCGCCTGCTGGCCTATAGCTGGGGCGACGGAAGCGAATCCGACAGCGGGCTGAAGACCGTGGTGACCTGGTCGCTCACGCCCGAAGGTGCGGCGACCCGGGTGCGGATGGAGCATTCGGGGTTCCGGCCCGCCGACGAGCGCGGATATGTCGGCATGGGAAGCGGCTGGCCGCGTATTCTGGAACGGCTGGAGCAGGTGGCCGCGAAGCAAGGCTGACGGCCGAGCTTTCATCGACCAAACCGGTCGGCACTGCTGCCGATCGCAACACTTCGCGCCCGGAGGCTCCGCTTCCGGGCTCGGCAAAACACGCCCTACCGAAACACGGTTTCAAAGGAGAAGACCATGCAAGCGAGAATCAAGAACCCGGTGATGCTTATCCCAGGCGCCCTGCAGGCGTTGCTGGCGCTGGACAAGTCGACCGAGGCGGCCGACGTGCCCTATGTGACGCGCAAGCTGATCCATCTGCGCGCCAGCCAGATCAATGCCTGCAGCCTATGTGTCGACATGCATGCGCGCGAACTGAAGAAGGCCGGCGAGAAGGACGAGCGCATCTTTGCGCTGGCGGCATGGCGGGAGACGCCATACTTCACCGATGCCGAACGCGCGGCCCTGGCGCTGGCCGAGGCCGGCACAAGGCTCGCCGACCGGGCAGACGCCGTGCCGGACGATGTCTGGGACGAAGCTGCCCGGCACTATGACGAAAAGGCGCTTGCCGCGCTCGTTGTCCAGATCGCCCTGATCAACGCTTTCAACCGGCTGAACGCGACGACACGACAGATGGTCGGCTCTTGGGGCTGAGCGCTGGGTCGAGCGCTTGGGGCGGGCCGATTGTCGGCGACCGGGGGAAGGCGGGCGGCGCATCGCGCCCGCCTTCAGGGCACAGGCATCGCCTTGGCTACTGGCGCAGCTCCGTATTCTTGGTGCCTTCCTCGACCTGATCGATCACCAGCAGCTTGATCGGGCCATCGCCGATGTTGGTGGCCTGATGCCACTGGCCGATCATTTCGATGATGAAATCGCCCGTCTTGTAGGTGTTGCTGTTGCCGGTCTCGACATTGGTGACCTTCAGCGTCCCGGCCTCGACATAGGCATAGCGGGGGAAGGGGTGCCGGTGGACCGGCAAGGTCGCGCCCGCCGCGATGTCGTAAGTTGATACCACCACCTGCACGTTCTTCTGCGGCAGCGTGATCGGCTGCCCGGACGCGGTGGTGGTGCGCGAAGCCAGCGGCGTGACCACGACAGGCGTGCCGCTGCTGTCGAGTGCCAAGGCACAATTCGCGTAAAGCGCAGCCGCAAGCAGCAGCACCGATGCTGAGATTCTCCGCATGATTCCTCCCTGAACCGGCACATCTATCGCGCGGCGCACAACCGCGCGCAAGCATTGTACTTGAGTTGAGGGCGATGCGATCGAGTAACGGCGGGCCGGCCCATGATCCACGCACTCGCTAACGTCACGCATGTAGTCGCTAGGATCACGACACGGCTCTCACAACAGCGGTCTCGTACCGCCAGGGAAGGATCGTTGGTGCTGTTCCGAAAAAATTTTAGCAACGACCTCTTGAAGAGAAAAAACGCGATTCCCAGATCGTTTTCCGTCGAGGCTACGGCTCGACAAAATGGCGTCGCGGCGACGCTGCGGCGGCCTCCCCATGTTGCTTCACGGAGGATATGGCTATGAGAAGCTTTGATTATGCCCCCCTTTACCGCACAACAGTCGGTTTCGACCGACTCTTCGACATGCTCCAAAACAGCGTGCGTTCGGACTGGCCTCCTTACAACATCGAGAAGAATGGCGACAATGACTATCGCATCACGATGGCCGTCGCCGGCTTCGGTCTCGACGAAGTGGAGCTTGTGCAGAACGGGCCCGAATTGTCCGTGATCGGACAGAGGAAACCTGACCAGGAAAATCGGGAGATCCTCCATCGCGGTCTGGCGATAGGCAACTTCAAACAGGTGTTCAAACTTGCAGACCACGTCAAGGTCAAGGCAGCCAATCTCCAGAATGGCCTGCTGTCGGTGGACCTGGTCCGCGAAGTGCCCGAGGAACTCAAGCCCCGGCGCATTGAGATCAGCTCCGAAGCCAAAGGGCTTCCCCTCAAGAAATCCGACAAGAAGGAAGCCATCAAGCTGAACGCAGAACCGGAGCGCGAAGCCGCTTGACCCTGCAGTCCAGTTTGTCGCCTGCCTCCCGGCTCTGCCGGGAGGCACAGATTGCGGAGAATGGAGATGAGATCCGAAGCTTACGATTATCATGAACCTGAATCGAAAGATCTCGCCGGGGAATACGCGGCGCTGCAGACGCCCCACGATGTCCTGAACGAGGAGATGACGATCGGCGAAAAACGGGCTTTGCTCGCTTTTTGGGCTTCCGATGTCCATGCGGTTCCGGGCAGGCCTGCCTTACGTCGATTGGACAATGGCGTCATTGTGGAGGTCGGCGATATTCTTCGTGCTCTCAACCACTTGGACAAAATTGGACGCAAGCCGCCGGTTTCCAGGGTGCAGGAGAGCGGCGGCCGATCCTCAGATCGGTGTCGCGACAAAGCCAGACGCAGCTGGTTGCGGTACCCCTGGCGAGATGACGACGATGATCCGCCGCCGGTTCCCGCGTATGTCGCGGTCCCGCCCAGACGCGGAGATGGTGGCGTGTTCGCGGAGCCTGAGCATGCAGCCACGTGACGAGCCGATTCGGCAAACTGGTTCGCTCAACCGAAAGGAGGTCTAGATGGGCGATAGGATGTTCGATCAACCGGTGTTGGTAAGCAATGGCCAGTTCATTCAAGAACTGGGATGTCTCGAAGACGCTTTCGACTTCTTGCATGATTGGCCACGGGAGCGGCGGGGCCCGATTTTCGAAACCGCCTTCCGGGCCTGCCAGCGTGCTTACGACGGCCAGGTTTCACTGTCGGTCGCGCGTGATGCTGTCGCCGGGTTCGCAAGATCCGTCAAAATCCTGCAAGAGCCGCTTGCTCCGCTCCCCTGGATGGGCGGCATGAATTCCGGCCGCGGCGGGATCGCGGCTTGATTTCGACAATGGTGGCGGCGCCACGAAGGTGGCGTCGCTGCCGCTATGCTGCTCTTCCGGATGTCTGCGCCGCCGTGCAACTTTCCGGAGATCGGCGGGCCGAGGTCCGATAGGTTCGTCATCCCATCGAACTTTCAGTTCGTCTAAAATGTTCCGGAACCCTCCGTTCCGTCAAAATCTAATGATCAGGAACGCACACTGGAAAGCACGTGCGGTAACGGTTGATTCAACCATCGATGGTAATTTGGTGTGCA